>JAJRXE010000169.1 GCA_024276455.1 Calditrichota bacterium | reverse complement strand
GTCCCGCGACACGTACGTCCAGGCATTCCCCTCCAGGTAACCCAGAATCCGGGAAATTTGTCCGGCTGCCCCCATTGCGTGAATAATGTAGGCGCGCCCGGCCTTCCGCACGTGTTCGATGAGATTTAAAGCGGTTAAATTGTCGTTAAGCTCCCGGGCTTGAAAAACCAGTTTGTAAACCGCCGCCGGAAAACGGAGCATGTCGGCCAGTTTTTTCCGGAGGACGGCTGGCTCTCTTTCCTCTGTGTGGTGTGAGAGAACGAGGTGTCGCTTCACATCAAAGGAAAGTTCGGGACGCTGCTTCTTCAGAATTTCAAATTCCAGATCGACAAAATCGATTCCGGCGTTCACCGCCTGATGGTACAGGGCAATTTTTTGCTCCGGCGTGCCTTTCCAGAAACCTTTTTCGTTTCGATCGCGCAAAGTTACAATGAGTTTGCCGAGGTACCGGCGGCGAATTTGTTGAAAATCGGCATCCGGTAACAAATCGAGGCGCAGCTCTAAAAATTCGCAGTGGTTCAATTCATCCAGGGCAGTAAACAGCTCCGGGTAAGAAGCGGGCAAGATGCTCAGACAATATTTAGAAGGCGCTGAGGGCACGTTCCAATTCCTCTTTTTGTACCGGATAGAATAATTCCGCCTGTTGCGGCGCTTTCAATAAGGTGAAATGGGGATGCTGTCGGCGCGATTTCTTGTCAGTCAACAAAACATTCCACAGTTGATCCAGCGAGAAATCGGCCAGATTTGTCCGATTGAGACGGTACGCTTCCAGCAGCTGGTCCAGGCGGTTGACCCAGGAACGGGGCAGGCCCAGGAGCTGGTTGGAAAGTCGAGCGGCAATTTTCATTCCGGCAGCCACCGCAAACCCGTGTTTTACCTCGTAATGGCTCAGCTTTTCGATGGCATGTCCCACCGTGTGACCAAAATTCAAAATACTCCGGTAACGACTCTCTTTTTCATCTTTTTCTACCACGGCAATTTTTAATTCCACGCAGCGGGCGACAATCTTCTCCAGGATGGCGGAGTCGCGCTGCAAGATTTTTTCGCGCTCCTTTTCCAGCCATGTCCAAAGTTCACCATCCAGAATGGCGGCATATTTAATAACTTCTCCCAACCCATTCAGATATTCCTCTTCCGCAAGGGTGTCCAGAAAGCGAATGTCGGTAAAAATGGCCCGGGGTTGGTAGAATGCACCAATCAGATTTTTTCCCACCGGGTGGTTAATGCCCACCTTGCCACCAATACTGCTGTCCACCTGGGCCAGTAAGCTGGTGGGCAGGTGGATTAAATCCACACCCCGGTGCAGAGTGGCCGCTAAAAATCCCACCAGGTCTCCGCTCACTCCGCCGCCCAAAGCCAGTAGTAAGGTGTCTCGTCCGGCTTTGTGTTCCAGGAGCATGTCCTGCAATCGAGCCAGCTGTTCCCGCGATTTGCTGGCTTCGCCTTCCGGGAAAAGAATAAAGTGCTCCTCCGGGAAAAATTCCGAGAGGTTTTCCAGCACGGTGCGCCGGTAAAGGCTCCCCACCCGGGAATCGGAAATAAGAAAGAGAGTCCGCCCTTGGTAATGCGCGCCCAGATACTGCCGCAAAGTTGGCCATAAGTCGGTACCCACCCACAGCGGGATGGTGTGCCGGGTTTCTTTCAGATTCAGCTCAAATTTCTGCATAAAGCGACTTTTGCCATTCAATAAAATGTTTGAATTTATGCATCAGTTCGGCAAATTGTTCCGGGTTGAGGGTCTGGTCGGCGTCGGACCAGGCTTTTTCGGGATTGGGATGGATTTCGACCATCAGACCGTCGGCACCGGCTGCCAATCCTGCCAGTCCCATGGGAATCACCAGATCGGTTCGGCCGGTTCCATGGCTGGGATCCACGATGATGGGTAAATGGGAAAGCTTTTTGATGGCCGGAACAATGTTCAAATCCAGAGTGTTGCGGGTGAAATCCACAAAAGTACGAATTCCCCGTTCACATAAAATGACGTTGTTATTTCCCTCTGACATAATGTATTCCGCGCTCATCAGAAATTCTTTTAATGTGGCACTCATTCCGCGCTTTAACAAAACCGGTTTATCCAGGCGCCCGACCGCTTTTAACAGCATGTAGTTCTGCATATTTCGGGCTCCAATTTGCAAAATATCCGAGTACTCCGCAACTAATTCCGCATCTCCAGCCTGCATTACTTCGGTAACGATGGGAAGTCCGGTTTCTTCTTTAGCCTTTTGAAGCAAGCGAAGTCCTTCCACCCCCAAACCCTGGAAGCTGTAGGGATTGGTGCGGGGTTTAAACGCTCCGCCGCGCAGTAATTGTCCGCCATGGTTTTTCACAATCCAGGCGGATTCAATAATCTGACGTTCGTTTTCTACCGAGCAGGGTCCGGCAATCATGACCGGTGTTCCGCCTCCGATTTCCACTCCATTTACCCGGACAATGGTGTCATCGTGCTTGAATTCCCGGCTCACCAGCTTGTAGGGTTGCAGAATGCTGATGACATTTTCTACTCCTGGCAGAGCCATGAGCTGTTCTTTTTGAACATTGCGTTTATCCCCAATTACTCCAATAATGGTGCGTTCTTCACCACGGGAGATGTGGGTCCGCGCCCCCAAGCTGCGGACAACTTCTACCACGTGGTTTATCTGCTCCTTGCTGGCATCCTGCTTTAATACAATAACCATTTTACTCTCTCCTTTTTCTTTATAATAAATAAAAAACCTCTCAAGAATTTGAGAGGTTAGCGGATCGGCCAAAAAATTAACAACGAAAAGGCGCTAACCTCCTCGGTCAGGGAAAATAGTAAAAATAATACAATTGAAATTCAAAATAGACCATCTTACAAACCATTCTCATTTTATTTGCAAAATATGCTTTAAAATATTAAAAAAATTGAGTAAAGTCAAAAAATTCGGGGATCAAAATTTAATGTTTTCCATATTTTTAAAGCCAAATTTCGTCCCCTCAACTCGTTTTCTTTTACTCCCTTCCAGGTTTAAAATTTAAAAATTATTTCACTGGAGACAAGCAGGAAATTCTAATTTCATCAGGAAATTACCGGGCGAAATTGTTAATTAAGTCCGGGTGGTAACGCGTCGATGATTTAAATGTTGTGAAAAATTTGGAAGAACGGGTAAACGAGCCATGCACGAAGCGGATTTACATTTTTTTATCGATAGCACGGTGACGTATTTTGAGGAGAAAACCCAGACGAAAGCGGTCCCGGGAATTCCTTATTTGAAAGGGGATGAACCGGTGATGTTGGAGTACACCAGCATTATTGGCATATCGGGAGAACGAAAGGGGGTGGTGTATTTAACCGCTTCTAAAAATATGCTGGAAGTTTTAGCGGAAACGGTATTTAAAGTTCGCGAAGCCTCCATTCCGACCCTGGAAATGCTGATTAGCGAAGTCACCAATAATATAGCCCTGAGTGTGAGAGCCGCTTATGGGAGCCAATTTATGATTTCCCTACCGGTGGTGGTTCAGGGGAAAGCCCGGGGAATTCAATTACCAGAAGAGGTTCCCGCTTTTGTGGTTCCAATGGACTGGCAAAAACACCGCTTTTATTTGGTGATTAGCCTGGATTAGGATTGTTTTCAAAAGAATGAATTGATCTTTGAATAAAATGAAGGAATAAAATTATGACTGTCAAGGAAGATCGTTTGCTGCCCGCCACCAAAAGCAGGCCGAAATCCCATCCAGAAAAAAGTACCCTAAAGACCGTCTCTTCTCTCCAATCGGTTCTCGACTATCTGCTCCAGTACGTCGAAGAAGGGGTGTTTTTCCTGAACAAGCAGCTAACCATTTCGGAAGTTTATTCTCACCGGTTTGAAGAACTACTGGGAAGGGAAAAATTAGCTCAGGAAAATTTCTTACAAATTCTGAAAAACCGGGTGCCGGATAAAATTATTAAAAAGACCGAGGAGTTTCTGCACTTTATGTTCCAAGCCGAATTGGAAGAAGAGGTGATTCAGGAATTAAATCCGTTAACTCGGGTGGAATTTTTCTTTGAGGATGAGCTGGGGATGTGGTCGTCTTCCCGGTTTTTTTCATTTAAGTTCCGCAGAATATATGACCAGACCGGCGTAGTTGCTTTAATGGGAATTGTTCAGGATGTTTCGGAGTGGATTCAGTTGCAGAAAGCTGTGCAGGAATCCCGGAACAGCATCCAGAAACAAATGGAGTGGTTAGTAAATATTTTGCACGTGGAGCCGGATATTCTAAATGAATTTTTTAAAGGGGTAGAGCATGAACTTGGTTACATCGACAAAACCTTAAAGGGCGCCCGGGATTTGCGTTTTAGCCACCAGGTGCTGGAAAACATTTACCGCTCTCTCCACATTATTAAAGGAAATGCCACCCTGTTAGATCTGGAACCATTTGTCAATCAAGCCAATCAGTTTATTCGCATCGTGCAGAATATCAAGCAGAAGACCGATTTAATCGGGAATGATTTTGTACCTATTGTGGTGCAGCTGAGCGAAATGCGAAAGAAATTGGAAGAGGTCCGCCGTATTTTTAAGCAAATTCAAAAATTTCACCGTTTCTTCCGGGCTAAACGTAGCTACGAAAGCTTTTTATTAATCAATTCTTTGAAGACCTACACACGCGAACTCAGCAAGCAACTGGGGAAAAACGTTCAATTCGAGCTGGGCGACTTTGATGTTTTATCCATCCCGTATGTGTACCGGAAGGTCGTTCGCGATATTTTATTCCTGCTGATTCGCAACACTTTGCTCTATGGGGTGGAGACTCCCGAAGAACGGGAAAAACTTGGAAAATCCCCCACTTCACACCTTCAAATTTCTTCCTTTCAGGATGAAAAATCGTGGGGTCTCATTCTTCGTCACGACGGTCGGATTGGGCGAATTGAACAATTGTTGAAAGAGAAAATTTACGGCGATGGGGAACAACCGGAGAATGGACCTGATTTGAACGGGAGTCAAATTGCCGAATTGATTTTTGTCCCCGGAAATATTTCTGCAGGTGAGTCGCAGGTTATGGACAATTTCCCTCTGGAAATAGAGGTGCTAAAACAAAAGCTGCGAAAAGAACGGGGAAAGCTGAAAATTTCTTTTACCAGCGAAAAATTCTGTGAATTTACCATTGCCTTCCCGCTCAAAAAATAAAGCCGGGGGCTTTAAAGAAAATCGCCAACCCTGAGATGTTGGCGATTGTTTGTGTCCGATTTTCCGTTGCCGTTCTTTTTCCCCAATTGTGGGAGAAATTAAAAAACCGCGGCGGTTTCCGGTACCCGCCCGAAACGTCTTTCCCGATGATAAAATTCATGAACCACATGTTCTAATTCTTCCGGAGTAAAATCGGGCCACATGGTATCCAGGAAGAATAGTTCGGCGTAAGCGCATTCCCACAGCAAGAAATCGCTCAGCCGTTTTTCACCGCCGGTACGGACCAGAATATCGACGTCCGGGACGACATGGCCATTGTACCGTTCTTCGGAAATCAGGCGGGAAAATTCCTCGCGGGAAATTTCCCGGGAATTTTTCAAACGCATGGCGGCTCGTAAAATGGCATCCCTGGCGGAGTAGTCGATGGCTACCCGCAGATGGAGCACATCTCCCTGAAGGGTGCTTTTTTCGGCGTGTTCAATGGCTTTGAGTAATGAGGTGGAGAGGCGATCGCGCCGGCCAATTATGCTGAGGCGAACTTTATTGCGGATACAGGTTTCGGTTTCTTGTATTAAATAAGTTTCCAATAAATCCATCAAGGCATTGACTTCTTCCGGAGGACGATGCCAGTTGTCGGAAGAGAATGCGTACAGCGTTAAAGTTTTGATCCCGAATTCCGGAGCGGCTTCAATAACTTTGCGAGCGGTTTCTGCGCCCACCCGATGCCCGGCAATCCGCGGTAACCCCCGTTGATTAGCCCATCGTCCATTCCCATCCATAATAATCGCGACGTGCAAATTTCCCTGTTCTGACGGCAGAAAAAAACCTTTCCTCATTTTATCCAGACCTCCATCGTAGTGAGTGTTAATTCCTGGCAATTGTTTTTCATTTTCTTTCCAGTTGAGTTTATTTACAATCTGTGTTTTGGTTCCGATTTAAAATATTTTCGCTCGTTAAATATGTACGGGCTTGTAAAAGGGCAAAGAGAACGGGGCCGCCTCTTCTTCTCCCGTTAAGGCTTCCGCCGCTTTTAAAAGCACTTCTTCCAGCACCTTCAGGTACTCGATGAATTGTTCCCGACCGGAATTGGTGAGAAAGACCATGGTTCGAAATTTACGGCCCACCTTCGTTTTTTGAATGGTAATCGCGCCCGCCTCTTCCAGCACCTTTAAATGTCTATTTAAATTCCCGTCTGTTAAATTGCATTCGCTCTTCAGCTCGCTAAAGCTCAACCCATTGATCGCAGCACTTAAAGCCGACATAATGGCCAGGCGACTGGGTTCATGAAAAATCCTTTTTAATCCACCATAAGGATTATCGGGTTTCTCTGACATGACTGGTCTCCTTAATGGTGAGAAATTGGGTAAAAAGTTCCCGAAAAGAAAAATTGGTGATGTCGTCGAAATGTAAAATAATTCCCCCGGCCCATTCGCCAACAAAGAAAACCAATCCGATTGGAATGGGATTCTGGAAGGGGAAAGGAGATAAGATGAGATATCCCAAACCACAAATAATATAAAACCACCCAACCACCCAGATTTTGGGTGGTAAAACGTGGCGAGAGGCCAGATTGGCCAAACCGAATAAGCTCATCCAGACGCCGTACAGGAGTTCGAATTGATTGTGCAAAATGAGGACCACGGTTAAAACAATGCTCACCGCAAAAGCGGGTAACGCATCCAGGGTCGGTTTAAGACGCCGAATGTCGCGGTGGACAGTGGGGTCGAATAAAAACCAGTGAATCAGGGCGCCAAAGTTTAATAAAAAGCCAATTAAAAAGGCAACCCCCCAGCCAATCACTAAGGTCGCATTGCTGCGGGGATAGTAATTGGTACTCATCAGAAGAGAAAAAGCCAGGGCTAACGTTCCGGAAAGGGCTCGTGCTCGACCAGAGTAGCCCTTGAAACGCTGGCGTTCTAAGATTTTTTGTTGTAATTCCTTAACCTGCGCCAGGGCGTGTTGAATTTGACTGTAAATCATAATATTCTCCCTGAGAAATCGGCTAAAATTTAAGCCTTTTGAATTAACTTTGCAATACAAAGTTAAATTCTCTACCTTTTTTTGGAAAACTTTAGGAGAAAAATATATTTTTTTCGATCGGAATTTGTGTCCTAAACAGAAAGATGAAAATCTGGATTTTTAAAAGATGTTTCCACGAAAAAAATGGAGAGAGGAAAATAAAAAAGCCCCGCAAAGCGGGGCTTTTGTTTCCAGAATTTTTCCTGGATTACAGATTCGGATTGGAATTCCGTTCCGATTGGGTAATGGGTAAATATTTCCAGGTTCCGGCCGGCAGATGCCAGCGATTGAATCGCCTTTGATCGGGCAGACGGATTCCTAGGGTGAACAACTCTTTGTCCCGTTCTACATAAATAACATCGAGGTCCACCGCTGCTAGCGGAGCCAGACCATGGGATGCCCGTACGGCATTGACCCGATCTAGGGCGCTGGGTGTATTTCCTTCCCGCACTTCGATTTCGGCTAACATGAGTTCGTTCTCCTGCCAGGTGATGAAGTTAAGAGGCGTATCCCGGTCGTATTTAACCTGAATGTAGTAGATAGTTGTGCCGTCGTTACCCACGATTTCTTGCAAGGGAATCCGATTCGCTTCGTTCGGATCTGCATCCACGTAACCTTTGAAACGGTAGTCCACTACCCATTGATGGCGGCCGATTCCGGCCTGTACCCACCAGTAATTGTTCATCTCGATGCTGTACATGGCGGCAAACGGTTCATCCCCGTCCATCATTCCAGCCTGGGCATGAGTTTTGGCCGTGGCGTAATCGCCCTGGAACAAATAGATGCGCGCCATAATAGAGTGTACCACCCGAGCCTCGTAATCCGAGGGGGCGTTTTCCAGAGCCAGGTTCAGTTTCTCGACAGCCAGATCGTACATTTCGGCGGAAGGAATGAAGGGGCCCGCGTCGATGACTCCCCCGCCCTTTTCCGGTTCCAGGCCGATGTAGGTGGCGTATAAATAGCGGGCAATTCCACCAATCAGGTAGCCGTAGTACAGGGCTTGCTTTTTCAAATCCTGATCTTTAAAGGAGATTTTGTGAGTAACCCGATCGACCAGGTTGTCGGCCAGGAAACGCATTTCTCCCAGTCCGAAGAGGACTCCATCCACCGAATTGTTGTCCAGGCGGATGTCGCCTTCATCAATTTCCTGGAAGGTCGGGAAAGTGGCGTTGGGCACGTTGTAATCAAAGAAAAGGGCATCGGACAACCCGTCGGCCAACACCGTCATGTTGTCGTAAGTGGACGCAAAGCGTGCCAGCACACCATTGATTAAGAAAGGGACTTGTGATTCGCTGTTCAGGCGTTCATCTTCTACCTGGCTAATGAGCGGATCTATGTTCTGCACATAGTCTTCGCAGGCAACAATTAAGAACGCTGCTAATAGAAAGATGAGATATTTAAATTTCATGGTTTTCCTCCTTTGTCATTTATAAAGAAACTTTAAAGAATACATTGAAAGATTTGGGATTTTGCAGGGTTAAGAAGTCCTGTCCGCGAACGAGGCTTCTTGCACCGGCGAAATTAACTTCCACATCGGCACCACTGTATTTTGTGGAGGTAAACCAATTGCGAAATGAAAGACCTACAGCAATAGATTTGACGTAATTGGTCATGTTGAATTTCTTCATCAGGCTTCGGAAGTCGTAGCTAAGACTGATTTCGCGTACTTTGAAGTAATCGGCGTCTTCAATGAAGTTCGCATCAGCCCGCCAATCCAGGTAAGCCAGCTGTTCGGCAACGGAATTGTATTCCGGGGTACCCGGCGTCAGGTTGGCCAATTTGTCTTTCAGGTCGTTGTAGGGTTTGTAATTTCCAAACCGTACAGCAAACAGTTTCGTGTTGTTGAAAATTTTGTGTCCCCGGGCCCATTCGGTCATGAGGTAAAAGTGGAAATCGCGCAAGAAGGAAATGTTCAGCGTAAAGCTTCCGGTGGTCGTCGGGATGGGATTGCCAAAGGAGACCCGATCGGTGGACAGTTTCGGTCCCTTGTAGGAGCCATCCGGGTTGTATTCTGCGCCTAACACCTTCCAGGTGTAGAATTCGTGCTTGGGCAAGCCTTCTTTAATTACGTTCAGATCGAACGGATCGTAGATGGGTTGAGCGCCGCCCAGATCTTTCACTTCGTTCTTCTGGTAAGCGGAGCTTAAGGAGAGACTCAAGTCGAAGTTGCGCGTCTTGATCGGTTTCCCCTGGAAAAGGAATTCAAAACCATATCCTTCGGCTCTTCCGACGTTAAACGGCACGCTGCTGGCCGTTCGACCCGTTGAGGGAGGATTCTGGAAACCAATGATCGAATTTTCGGCTTGTTGGCGATAATAGGTGAGTTCAATGGCGTAATCGGTGAAGAATTCTGTTTCCAGACCAACTTCAAATTCTTTTACCCGTTCCGGTTTGATTTCCGGGTTACCAATTTGAGAGAGTACTGCTCCGGAACCATAGCCGGAACTGGTGGCCGTCCACAGCAATTCGATCGGATCGGTGGTTCCGGGGAGAATACCGGTTTCACCGTAAGCCGTACGGAATTTCAAGAGATTGAAAAATTGTGGAGCAAAGCCGAACTTGTCGAAACGAATGGCCAAGCTGGCTTTCGGATAGTAAATCGAAGGTGCTTTGGGTCCGATGGAACTGGCGTATTCTTTCCGCACACCCAGCGTAAAGAAATAGCGGGTTTGGTAATCGAACTGAAATTCGGCGAACACACCGGCTTTTTTCTGATGAGATTTGGATTCGCCCTTACCCGTAAATTCCGCACCGGCTCCGATTTCCATGATCAGCTCCGTAGCAAACTGTTCGGCTTCCATCTGAGTGGTGAAAACTTTACGCTCGAATAACTGCATACCCACAATGGCCGTTCCCCGGAAATCCTTCATAATATTGTACCGGTAGCGGGCATTTAAGTCCCAGGTTAACTGATTGCTGCGGTAGGTGTAAATCCGACGTCTTCCGGAGGGGACGAAAGCGTAGCGCAAATTGGCCGGGAACGTCTGGTCTTCCCGGATGTTAGAACGGTCAATACCCGCTTTCCCCCGAATTTCCAGGTTCTTGTAGGGCGAGTAAGTAACCTGGAAAGAGGCGGTGGTTTGATCGTTGTCCCACTTGTCTTTCAGTCCTTCAATGGAAGCACTATCGGTAAAGAGGTAGGAAGAAGGGAACAACAAGGTGTTGCCCAGATATCCGTAAATATTGTTGTCGTTGTTTGGTCGGGAGAGGTTGTTTAACACCATGCCGAAGTTAGCGCTTAAAGTGACCTTTTCGGAAGGATAAGCATCCAAATTCAACTTAATTGCCCGACGATCCATTTCGTTGTTCCGCAAAATTCCCTCTTCAATTTTGCGCGTTGCCGAAGCATAGTAGCGCAAAAATCCGGTTCCACCAGCGGCACTGATGTAATTTTCCTGGACATTACCGGTCCGGAAAATTCGGTTGGCATCGTCGGCGGAGAGAAAATCGTTGGTGCTGTACTTGGTCTGTTGTTCGTTGTAACCTCGCACGTAACGGTAATCGAGGGAAATTCCGCCGGTTTTCCCGGGCAATACTTTGCCGCGCCGGGTGGTGATTAAAATTACACCGTTCGCACCGTCCGTTCCGTACATGGCTGCTCCGGCAGGTCCTTTCAACACCTCGATTTTTTCGATGTCTTCCGGGTTAAGGTTGGCCAAAATGCTGATGCCCTGACCGCCAACGTAATAACCGGACACCTGCGAGTTGTCCACCCGCACGCCATCCACGTAAATTACCGGCTGTTCGTTGCCGTTCAAACTGGTGGAAGAACGAACATTAAAGCGGAACCCGGATCCTACGTTTCCGGAAGATGGTTTCACGTAAACGCCCGGAACTTTGGCGGTTAATAACTGCGACACGTTCTGGTAAATATTCCGTGAGGTTAATTCCACCGCATCGACCCGCGAAACGGTTACCTCTGCCCGGGCTTTGGACGTTTCGGATGCGATACCGGTCACCACCACTTCTTCACTGCGGAAAACGTCTTCGACCAGTTCGATTTTTAAGTTGCTC
>JAJRXE010000168.1 GCA_024276455.1 Calditrichota bacterium | reverse complement strand
GCATAAATTACCGAATTAAAAGGGATTGTATTTTTCCGCAAAGTTTTTTAAGCACCAGAGGTTTCTGGTGCTTTTTTTTTATTTGTTTCAGGCACAGAAAGGAGCGTCTTCTGCAGCCTTTTACTCCCCTCGAGTCAGTCGGTTCTAAACAGGAATATTTAGTCTCAAATTTATATTTTCTAACTACTTTTGTGTGACTCGCCTCACGTTCTTTTATATATTAAACCTTAATATTAAAGATGAGCAAAATCAAATAAAATGGTCGATTTTCTATTGCTAAATGTGAAAAAATTTTTTAATTAATAGACGAATCCTATTCTTTATTTCATTTCAAAATTGAGTGATTCATTTTTCATTGTGTTATCGTTATCGTGCTAATTGAAAAGACATGGCTTGCTAATTGCGGTTTTATTTTTAAGGTTTGCGGTTGTGTGATATCATTCAATCTAATCCACTATATTATTTGTATCTTAGCGACTGAATTCTTTTAAAGGAGATTAAAAAGCTAAATAAAGACTGGGAAAGCAATGGATATTCATCATCCGCGCATCGATTTTAATCCGAAAACATTAGTAGAGCTGTTAATTACCAGAGCCGAAAAGCATCCCGACCGACGGGCTTTTTCTTTTTTTGTGGACGGTCAGAAGGACGAAATTCAGATTACCTATGCCGAATTGTTGCAGCGCATCAAAGCGGTGGCGGCCCTGTTGCAGGACATTGACGTTCAGGGGGAGCGCGCTTTGTTGCTGTATCCTCCGGGACTGGACTATATTATTGGCTTTTTTGGTTGTTTGTTTGCCGGGGTCATTGCTGTGCCGGCCTACCCACCCAATCCGAAGCGATTGGCACGGACCTTACCCCGTCTGGAAGCTATCGTGCATGATTCCCAGGCAAAAGTTGCCCTGACGACCAACACGATTCTGACCTCCATTAAACTGTTGAGCAAAGGGTCGCAGGTAGTGGATTCGCTGGGCAAGGTACCTTTTTTCCGCCGTGCCATGAAGAAAATGGGCGCTTACCGCATGCAGATGTCCGCTACGGAGGGAATGGGCGCCTTGCAGTGGCTGGCGACCGACGATCTGGAAAGCGGCCTTTCGGATAACTGGAAAGAGCCCCGGATTGACACCGAAACTCTGGCTTTCTTACAGTACACGTCCGGTTCCACCGGAATGCCCAAAGGGGTTATGGTGAGTCACCGCAATTTGTTGCACAATTTGTCGTTCATTGCCGATGCCCTGGACATGAACAGCAATTCCGAAGGGGTCATCTGGTTGCCGATTTATCATGACATGGGATTGATTGGCGGGGTGATGGAGCCTTTGTACATGGGGGTTTCGTGTAATTTAATGTCCCCGCTCTCTTTTCTGCAGTGGCCGGTGCGTTGGCTGAATCTGATCAGCCGGGTGAAGGACAAAGAGGTGGTGAGCGGGGGACCGAATTTTGCGTACGATTTATTAATCCGGAAGGTAAAGCCGGAGCATAAAGAGAATCTGAATTTAAGCAACTGGCGGGTGGCGTTCTCCGGAGCGGAACCGGTGCGAACCAAAACCATTGAGGAGTTTTCGGCCTCTTTTGCCAGTTGCGGATTCAAAAAACAGGCTTTTTATCCCTGTTACGGGTTGGCGGAAGCGACCTTGTTCGTGAGCGGGAGCGAAGTAGCGAAAGAGCCAATCGTCATCCGGGTGGATAAGAAGGCACTGGGAGAGAATAAGGTGGTGCTGGCTGACGAGCACACCGCTGAAGTCCAGACCCTGGTCAGTTGTGGTCGGTCGATTCCGGATCAGAAAACGGTGATTGTCAATCCGGAAACCCACCGGGTCTGTCAGGAGGGAGAAGTGGGCGAAATCTGGGTGATGGGGCCTAGCATCGCACGCGGTTATTGGGGGAGAGAAGAGGCCACCCGGGAAACCTTTCAAGCCTATCTGGCAGATAGCGGTGAAGGTCCGTTTTTACGCACCGGTGACCTCGGCTTTATGATCGATGGGGAAATTTACGTGACCGGACGTTTGAAAGATTTGATCATAATTCGCGGCCGGAATCATTATCCCCAGGATATTGAATTCACGGTGGAAAACAGCCATCCGGGATTGCGGCCCGGCTGCGGCGCCGCTTTTTCCATCGATGTGGAGGGCGAGGAACGGTTGGTGGTGGTGCAAGAAGTGCGTCCCGGCAAGAGCATCGACCATGATGAGGTGATTGCGGCAATCCGTCAGAGTATTGTGGAAACCCACGAGCTGCAGCCCTGGGCTATCGTGCTCATTCGGGCGCGCACCATATTTAAAACGTCCAGCGGTAAAATTCAGCGACGGGCGACCAAGAAGGCCTATCTGAACGGCGAGTTACAAATTGTGAAGGAGTGGCGGGCAAGCGGGGAAAGCAGGGTGTCTGCTGATTCTGCGAAAAAATCCGAGCAGGAAGTGGTGGAATCGAAATCCGGAAAAAGTGCCAATCAGGCGGCCATTGAAGCCTGGCTGGTTTCTTACCTGGCAGAGTTGCTTCACATGAAGCCGGAAGATATTGATGTGAAACAGACCTTCGCTTCCTACGGGCTGGATTCGGCCCAGGCGGTCACACTCACCGGCGATCTGGAAGAATATCTGGGACAGAAACTTTCGCCCACCCTGGCCTGGGATTACCCAACCATTGAACAGCTCGCGGAACATCTGGCAAGCCTGACGGATCAGGTTTCCGATGTTCATTCGCAAGAGTTCGAAGCGCAAAAGGAAGAAGAAACCTTCAAAGATGAACCAATTGCCATTATTGGAATGGGAGCGCGATTCCCGGGAGCGAACAATCTGGAAGCCTTCTGGGAACTGTTGCACAACGGCGTGGATGCCATCCGCGAGGTGCCGGCGGACCGCTGGAATATCGAGGAGTATTACGATCCCAATCCGGCCACCCCGGGAAAAATGGTGACCCGCTGGGGAGGATTTCTGGACGATGTGGACCAGTTCGATCCCCACTTTTTCGGGATTTCTCCCCGTGAGGCGGCGAAAATGGATCCCCAGCAACGCCTGGTGCTGGAAGTGGTCTGGGAAGCACTGGAGCATGCCGGCATTGTTCCGCAGCGTTTAGCCCGCAGCAAAACCGGGGTCTTTATTGGAATTAGCAATCACGATTATTCCATGTTGCAGCAGGGCGATCTGGAAAATATCGACCCGTACACCGGTACCGGAAACGCTTTTAGCATTGCCGCCAACCGGGTGTCTTACGTTCTGGATTTGCGGGGACCCAGTGTCGCCCTGGACACCGCCTGTTCTTCCTCCCTGGCTTCCGTGCACCTGGCCTGCGAGAGGCTTCGCCGGAATGAGTGCCAGATTGCGCTGGCCGGGGGCGTGAATTTGATTTTGTCTCCGGAATTGAATATCACTTTCTCCCAGGCCCGCATGATGTCTCCCACCGGACGTTGCAAAACCTTTGATGCTTCGGCAGACGGGTACGTGCGGGGAGAAGGGTGTGGAATGGTGGTTCTGAAACGCCTTTCGGATGCACAGCGGGATGGAGATCGGATTCTGGCGGTTATTCGCGGTTCGGCAATCAATCAGGATGGGCGGAGCAACGGGATTACAGCTCCCAATCGTCTGGCGCAGCAAGAAGTCATCCGGGAAGCTTACCGCCGGGCAAATGTTCGTCCGGAAGAGGTGGATTACATTGAAACGCACGGAACCGGCACCATTCTGGGAGATCCGATCGAAGTTCAAGCCCTGGGTGAGGTATTCAAGGGGGCCGCACGCCAGCAACCCTGTTACATTGGTTCCGTTAAAACAAATATCGGTCACCTGGAGGCCGCGGCCGGAATCGCCGGCTTGATTAAAATTGTTCTGGCTTTGCAACACGAAGAAATCCCACAACATCTTCATTTTAAAAAGATTAATCCTCACATTCCGATTGACGAATTGCCCTTTGAAATTCCGGTTCAACCGGTTCCCTGGAAGCGGGGAGAACGGCCCCGAATCGCCAGCATCAGCTCATTTGGGTTTGGAGGCACCAATGTCCATCTGGTTGTGGAGGAAGGAACGCCCCAACCGGCAGCTTCTAACGAAAGAGACCGGGACACCCATTTGCTGACTCTTTCTGGACAAACCGATAAAGCTGTGCGAGATTATGCGGCTAAGTATCTGGAATATTTGAAAAAACAGCCGGAGGAGGAGCTGGCGGACATTTGTTACACGGCCAACGCCCACCGTTCCCACTTTTCCCATCGGGCGGCTCTGGTGATGAAGTCGAAAGAAGAGCTGGAAAAGAAGTTGCAAACTTTAAAAGATGGTCAGGAGGCAGAAGTCTTGCGGGGAACGGTTTCCTCCAACACGAAACTCCGGGTAGCCTTCTTGTTTACCGGACAGGGCGCCCAGTATGTGAACATGGGGAGAAAATTGTACGATACCCAACCGGTTTTCCGGCAGGCAATGGATGAGTGTAATGAAATCCTGCAGCAGTATTTGCCGATTCCCATCTTGAAAGTTATATATCCGGAAGATGAAACGGACGAGGAAATTCACCAGACTCAATACACCCAACCGGCCCTTTTTACCATTGAATATGCCTTGGCAAAGCTCTGGCAGTCCTGGGGAGTGCAACCGGATGTATTGATTGGTCACAGTGTGGGCGAGTATGTGGCGGCCTGTGTTGCCGGAGTGTTTTCCTTGCAAGACGGATTAAAACTGATTGCCACCCGCGGTAGGCTGATGCAATCGCTCCCACAAAATGGGGCGATGGCGGCGGTGTTTGCTGAACAGAACGTTGTGGCCGAGGCATTGCGCGGAATGGAGGCGCAGGTGAGCATTGCGGGCGTCAACGGGCCCGGCAACACGGTGATCTCCGGAGAGCGGGAAAGTCTTCGAAAGGTGGTAGAAAATCTGGAAAAACAGGGCGTGAAGGTTACCTATTTGAAAGTCTCCCACGCCTTTCATTCTCCCCTCATGGAACCGATACTGGATGAATTCGAGCAGGTTGCCCGGGAAGTGACCTACCAGAAGCCGCAGATTCCGATTGTGTCGAACGTTACCGGCAAATTGCTGGGAAGCGATGAGATACCGGATGCTTCCTACTGGCGCAATCATATTCGGCAGGCGGTGCTGTTTGCCCAGGGTATGCAGACCCTGGCGGAACAGAAAGTCACCATTTTTATCGAGACCGGGCCTCATCCCACTCTGATTGGCATGGGACGTCAATGTTTGCCGGATTCGACCGCCGCCTGGTTGCCGTCCTTGAATCGTAAAAAGGACGATTGGCATGTTTTGCTTAACAGTGTGGCAGAATTTTACGTCCGGGGAGGAGAAATCGACTGGAAAGGGTTTGACAGCCCCTACCAGCGGCGGTTGGTGGAAGCGCCCACCTATCCGTTCCAGCGGCAGCGTTATTGGGTTACTAGCACCAGGGTGCAGCGGGGTACCACCGCTTCCGCTACCCCGGCGATGCCAGGTTCTCGGGAAGAACACCCTCTGCTGGGACGTCGTCTGGATTCGCCCCTGCTACAGGAGATTGTCTACGAATCCTACGTGGCAGCCCGGCAACCGGCCGAGCTGGCGGATCACCGGATTT
>JAJRXE010000167.1 GCA_024276455.1 Calditrichota bacterium | reverse complement strand
TGGAATATCCCCAGCGGGTACCGCGCTGGCGGAAAAGGATTTTCAGGTAGCGGGTTTGCAAATCTGCAAAGCGAATGACATCTTTGCCACCGTCGGAGTTATTTTCTTCAAAAACAGAACGCCATTGCTGTCCGTCGTCCGAAGCAAAAATCTGGTAGGATTTTCCGTAAGCAACTTCCCAGTGGATCACCAGCTCCCGCAAACGGGTGGGGCGTCCAAAATCAATCCGTACCCACTGCGGATCCTCCGCTTTGCTGCTCCAGCGGGTGCTCATTTTACCGTCCAGGGCGTCGTAGATCTGCCCGCTGGAGGCTTGCACATCGGCGATGTAAATGGGAATCGCCGCCAGCCTGCGTTTGATTTTTTCCCGATATTTGTCCTGTCCAAGGTATCCCGTCAAAAGATTCCAGAAATAGCGTTCCGCCACCGGATCGTAGCGGCGATCGTACAGCTCAGCGGAAGCGTGCTCCCTCAGCAGGCGTCCCCGCATCTGCAAACGGGAAATCACCACCCAGCCTTTGCCGTGGGGAATCTCCAACACGGCGGGCACTTTCAGGGAGAGGTTGCAATTCGCCGCCGGGTGGTAGGGTTGGGAGGGGCGGACGTTGTGCTGACTCACCATTTCTCCTCCCAGCGCTCCGTTGAACAACCGCAAATGTTCGGGCTTAATTCCGCGCCAGAGGAAATGCCGGCGGTCGGTCGGGAAAACGTAGGAATCGTACCCTCCGCGCTCGGGATCTTCCCGGTACCGGACGGCCAGCTCCAGCTCGGGGAGCAGCCGGAAACGCTTCTCTCTTTTCACCCCGTGAGCCGGTTCCTGCAAAATCAAAATGCCGCCGCTGCGCACGAAACGATCAATTTTCTCCAGCATTTCCGCGGAAAGATGGGTCGGGTAACCACCGTAAACTACCAGCACCCTGGATTTGTTCAGCCCTTCCGGAAAGTTGCGGAAAGGGATTCCTTTGCGCTGCAGGTAAGTGCTAATTTCACCCACCGGATCAAACAGGGCAAGGGAAGGGATACGCTCCTGTTTTGGTAACCGGAAGGGCGCAAAAATGTAAACCGGTTTGCGGCTGTGGGCGATTTCCGCCTCTTCATCGGTCAACCGGGCAAGCAGCTGGTAATGGCCGGGGGGAAAGTCGAAAGTGATTTCGAGGGATACTTCGCGGTGACCCCCCCGGGGTAATTCGTACTCGGCGGTAGTAAGCAGAATGCTGTCGTCTCCCTGTAACGAAATTTCCAGCCGCACCTTGCGGTTGTGCGGGGAATCGTTGAACAGGTACACTGGAATGAGGCGCTTTTCTCCCTGCACGAAATGGCGGTCCCACAGTTCGATGCTCACGCCCAGCGGTGAGAAGGCGTTTTTCAGAGCCGCGAGAATCGGTTTGGGGCGCAGGTCCTTCAGTGGTCCCCAGAACCAGTTGCCGGTGGCCCCCTCGCCGATGCTCAGGTAAACAAAGGGCAGGATGGCATCCAGATTCAGGCGTCGCCACAGTTCGGTTAGCTCGCTGGCCAGGAAGGACTGGTGAGCGATGATCTCCTCCCGCGCGGGTTGCGGCCCCAGCCAGCGTTCCAGCACGATTTTGGTCAGCGAGGTTGGATTGCCGTCGCGGTCTAACCACCACCAGAGGTACTCGTTTACCATGGTGGGTGTGGGACTTTTCTCCAGCTCGAAAATGGAACGGGAGTAACCGAATTTCCGGCCGTTAAGCACCGGCCCCAGGGAATAGATGTAAGGGTGGTCTTCCTCGAAATCCACCAATTCCCAGGGGCGGGTGGGATCGAGCGCTTTCAGGCGAGGAATGATTTCCCTGGTAACAAGCGAATCGCGGGATTCGTTCAAGGCGTCCCAGATGAGGATGCTGGGATGATTGACGTTCTCTTTGACCCAGGCGGTAAATTCCCGCTCGATTTGCTGCGGCGTTCCGGTGGTGGTCCAGAACATGCATTCGTCCTGCAGCATGATGCCGTACTCGTCGGCAATGTCGTACCAGCGGTTGTAGGCGTGCCCCAGATGGAAGCGGAAGAAAAACATGTTGTGCTCCCGGGGAATGTCCACCAGGGCTTTTTTGATCCAGTCCGGGTTCCAGGGCAGCTCGCCGCGGGTGGGATCCGAAAGCATCCGGTGGAAAGCAATGTTACTTCCCAT
>JAJRXE010000166.1 GCA_024276455.1 Calditrichota bacterium | reverse complement strand
CCACCGGCTCCCGGCTGGCCGCCCAAAATATGAAATGTGCCAGATCATCGCTGTCGGGCAACGGCTCCGGAATGTAACCCAGGTTGCGGCGGTGCGCCAGCATTTCCCGGAAGGCTTTGTTGTTGGCAATTTTGCGAGCCTGCCGAAGAGTCGCTTCCGGCTGGGAAAACAAATGAAGTACCCCCTCGACCGCCGAAAAATCGAAGTAAAGACGAATATTTCCCCCTCCGGGTTTCTCCGGTAAAGGAGGCAAAGGCTCTCCCCGAAACGTCAGGGGAAATTGAAAGGCCGGATTGGACACAATCTGACGATTCTGCTGGCGGATCTTAGCCAAATAAAGGGCAGTTTCTATTAAATGATCGAAATTGTCCGGAAGGGGGAGACTGTCCGGATGGGCAAAATAAGCCGGAATGATGCCGAAAAAGCCGCCGCCGCGTTGCGCCTGTTCCCGTTCGAGTTCAGCGAGTCGGCGCAAATCCTGTGGCGTGGAGAGCCGTTGCAGTTGAGTCAGTAGAAAATGGGCCTCATCTAAAGAGAGCAGGGTTTGCAACTCGGAGATCCGAGCTAACGTTTGGTCTTGCTGTGCCCGGGCAATCAATTCCTCCCAGTTCCAATCCCCCGGAACCAGCCGAGTGCTTTTCGTGGGTGTCATCTGACCCAACCCATTCTGAGCCGACGCAAGCAACCAGCAGGTCAGCCAGATTAGCGCAGTTATCAAGGTTTTTTTCATCTGATGGTTCTCCCGGTTTTTTTCCATTGTTTTTATCATGGTTTATGCCACCCCTACGGGGTTAGTTCGGTTTTTTAATTGTAAATGCTACAAACATACCACGCCGACGGCGTTATTGCTAATCGAAAACGGGAAACCGCGTAGCGGTGAAATGTTTTTAGCCGTTCCGAATGTCGGCGTAAATCAATCCCCCCAGGCCCAAAAAATCGGTTAACACATGGGAAGGGATGGTGAACAGAATCGAATGGGTTTGCCAGGCCACCCCTCCCCAACACAATCCCAGGAAAAGCGCGCCCAGAAGAAAGGCTCCCACTCCTCCGGGCATTTTGCTGGGACGCACCCTCTGCGGCGCCAGATGCCAGACCGCAAATCCCAGTGCCGGATAAAGGAATCCCCAAACCCAGCGGTCGGGGAAAACCGTCAGGTAAGTTCCCCGCCAGAGAACCTCTTCCAGAGTGCCATTTACCAGAGCCAGTCCGGCCGAGAGATAGAGCACTGCAGGAGTTACCCTGGAGAGGTTCATTCGAAAGGCGGTGACGCCTGCCAAAAGGGGCGGCAGCACCAGCAAAAAGAAACTCAGGAGCGTTAGCCGGGCCGTAGGCGCCGGGAAACCGGCAAACAGATTCGGCAGACCCTTTCCGGCAAGAACCGCAAGCGGGAACAAAACTCCCCACCCCAGCCAGTAAAAAACAAAGGCGGCCAAATAGCCGCGTTTGACTCCCCAGAGACGGACAAAAAGCGGGAAAATCCAGAACGTGCTCAGCAAAATTAAAGGGGGTGCAAGGATCAACAGGATCTCAGGGGTTGACATGGAAATTGCTCCCATTTTTCAATCCTTTTCAAACCGGGTTTTCATTTTCCTTTCTGCTTGCCGGCGTGAAAGCCGGTTTTCTAACCGCAAACAGCAATCTAAATTGAAAAAAATTGAAATGTCCGGCCGTTCAGATTCGCAGGTAAATTAGATAGGCATGTAGGGAATGGACCAGCCCAAACCCCGCCGCCAGACTCAGGTAAACCGAATAGTGGTACGGGATTTTGAAGAAAAATTCTTTTCCGATTAATCCGATGCCGAACAACCAGATCACGCTGGTGTACGCGGGGGCCAGAAACCCGGCGGCGCTTCGGCTCCAGGAAGATGCGGGAAAATAGATTTGCAGGAGCCAGGAGGCGAAATAGATTCCCAGTCCCAGAAGGTACAGGGACCACCCGAGTTTTTGTTGCGGAGTTTTAAATCCAAGCTTCAGAAAAAGGGGTAAAAAGAAAACCACACCTCTGAAAATATTCTCCGTGATTCCAATCCAGCGGGGAATGTTGTGCCAGAAGTTATTCACTTGGTAGGGCTCCGGCAGCCGGGTGGCCAGCACAACGTTCCAGAGAAAGACCGGAATCAGTAGAAGAAAACCGTTCGCCAAAAAATTCGGCACACTTTTCCAGGTCATTTCAGTCCCTCCTCGGCGTTTGAAACACAATGACATTTTCAAAAGGATCGAAACTGATGATGAACCGTCCCTCCAGCGCAAAGGGGCCGATCATTACCTGATCGTACAGGCCGGTAATCCGGTCGTAAAATCGCCTGGGCCAGATTTCCACGTCCTTCCGGAAAAGCAAATGAGTTCCCAGCAGAATACTCACTTCGGAAGCCGTGTAATATTCAAGCGTCTGTTTACCCCACTTTTTGGTTGCCGGGGTCAGGGGCAGATGAATAAAGCGGGCGAATTCTTCCTTCAGGCTCAGGTCTTCCGCGCCGGTTTCAATCATGGCCAGAGCAGTGGCATAGCCGTTCACGCGCACCGGGACGAAGGGCCATTCGTAACCGTAAAAAGGCAATTTGACCAGCGAGTAGGCGGGTTCTCCGGCCAGATCGCGGTCGAACTGCGCCTTGCCACGTAACAGGAACTTATTGTGAATGAAGTCCAGCGTCACCACCCGGTCGCGGATGAAAATGGGATTCAGATTGGCGTCGAAATAATTTGGGCGCGGTTTGGGAAAATAAACGCCCAACAAACCGCGGATTTCGATCGCCCCCAGATCGAGAGCTGCGGTGAACACCTCCCGCCCTTTCAGGTTTGTTTCCACCGATCCGGTGGAAACGCTCTGGCGGGTGCCAGTACGGCTTCCCGGCAGAGCCAATAAATCGGGATGGTGAACCGTCCAGCCGACCGCATTGCCGGTGTCCAGTAAAATGCGGTAACTCTTTCCACCCCTCCGGAGCAGCAAACATTTGTAAAACGCTCCGGGGGCAAAATCCACCAGCGGCAACGCCACGCGATCCGTTTCCCCCTGAACCAGGAAAAGAGACGAATCCGTCACGCCCGCTAACAACCGTATTTTCCGCCGGTACCTTTCGGCTCGCTGCTCTGTGAACAGCGAAGCGGAAACGTCCCGGAGAAATTCAAAATAGCGTCGCATTTTGGAAGGACGTTGCAGGGCGCTGTAAAGCTCGCCGCCCACCCGCTGGTACAGGCGAGTCAATTTCAGCTCGGGATTTTTCTCGGCGACCTGCCGGAAGCAGGCTT
>JAJRXE010000165.1 GCA_024276455.1 Calditrichota bacterium | reverse complement strand
CGGACATGGGACTTAAAAAATCTTTGCAATGAAATTTTTTCCAGCGGGTCGCCGCCCGGGGATCTATTTTCCGGTAGAGATAAAACTTGTAATCCCCCACCATCTGACTGTGCAGATTAGCGCCTAAGGTCATTTTATTCCCCTGGTAGGGATTTAACATGCCCTTTTCAAACGGGATTCCCAGAAAGCGGCACAATGCCGCTATTTCCTGTTCGGGATTGTTCAAAAACTTTTCAAAATAGAGCGTGTATCTTCGGTTTTCGGGTATCCGGTCCAAAAAATGGAGAATATTCTGGTGACTCACCAGCCAGATCAACTCTGCCAGATGCCGTCTGGAATAGTGATGCGGGAATTTAAAGAAATTCTGGTCTAATTTCGCTTCCAGGAAAGAATAAATCATGGCGTAGGGATGACGGACCAGATGGATGTAAAAAGGCTGGTCGAATTCCTCTTCGGTCCGCTCCAGAATATGGCGATCGATGGCATAAGCCGGGGTTTTGTCCACAAAAATGCGCGGTTCAATTTTCGATTGCAGACGATGATAAAATTCATGGGTCGAAATATTCTGTTTTAGATAGGCATCATAAATTTCACGAGCTTCTTGCTCCTCACAGTGAAAGACTTCTTCCAAAGCGGCAGGAATCGCTTCATTCCAGATTACCAGCCCGGAATCTTCGAAAAATTGGTGCCTTTCTTTCAGATAATTGAAAGAAAGCAAATCCATTTCCGGCGGTGCAAATAATTTGGAATGCCCTTCCAGAACCACCCGCAACAGCGTGGATCCCGAACGAGGCGGAGAAAACACAAAGATAGCCCGCTTATTTTTGGGGGTAATTGTAGAGCGGTCGAGCTGGAAAGGAACAATGATCTGCTTAAAATTCTCAATATCTTCTTCGCTCAAGACCGGTTCCTCGAAAATCGCCCGCCATTTTTCCTCAGCGCAACCTTGCGGTAAGGGGGGAACTTCCCCGAATTTTTTCGCCACATACTCGGGATAATATTCCAACATAAAGGCGGCAAATTGTTCAATCGTTGGTGCATACATCAGGGCATTGGGAGGAGGAAATTCCTTAAACTCGTCGGAAATCAAATCCAGAAAATGTTGGGCTTTTTCTTCATCGCCGCCGCGGGCAAAAAATTGTCGGTTACAGATAAGTCTTCCACCCCTAAAATTTCCTGCCACAACTCCAGAAGATATTGTTCAACTTTATTGCGCGGGGCGATCCGCCCGGAGTGAGAGGCAGGATTAGAAGAAGCAGCCGGTTGCTTGGCGAGATTCTCCCTTTCTAACAGCTCGCTCGCTTCCTCATCGCTTAAATTTTCCAGTTCGGCCAATAGCGATTCGAGGTCTTCGTCGCTCTGCTGTTCCAGTTGCACCTCGGCTATTTTAGTAGCAATGCCATCAATGGTAGGATGTTCGAAAAAGGTACGCAATGGTAAATCCACCCCAAATTCTTCCTGGATTTTCGAAACCACCTGAGTCGCCATCATGGAATGACCACCCATTTCAAAAAAATTGTCAAACACGCCCACCTTCTCCACATTCAACACCTCGCGGACAATTTGCGCCAATTTCTCCTCGGTTTCGGTGCGGGGAGCAACGTAAGGCGCGGAAGAGCGCAATTTCGAGAAATCCGGTCGTGGCAAGGCGTGGCGATTTATTTTACCGGACGGCCCGATCGGAATCTCGTCAATCGGTACAAAAAGGGCCGGAATCATATATTCGGGCAATGATTTCCGCAGTTGCGCCCGCAAACTTTCGGATTCAAGTTGAACCCCCTTTTCGGTCTGGTAATACGCCACCAGGGTCTTATCGCCCCCTTCCAGCGTAAACACTTTGACGACCGCCTGTTTAATGTCCGGTAGGGAATTCAAGGCATTCTCAATTTCCCCCAATTCAATTCTAAAACCGCGAATTTTTATCTGATCGTCAACCCGGCCCAAAAACTCCAGGTTCCCATCGGGCAGAAAACGAACCCGATCGCCGGTTTTGTAACACGTTCCCCTCTTGTTGTCAAGCGGATTGGGAACAAAATGCTTCCCGGTTAAATCTGGTCGATGTAAATACCCTTTGGCTAAATTGCTTCCGCCAATTAACAACTCTCCGGGCACGCCAATCGGACTCGGATTTCCGTAGCGATCGATGACGTAAAATTCCCGGTTTGCGCGGGGACGACCAATGGGCACGGTCTTACCCCGGAATTCGGGGGTTAGCAAAAAAGTAGAAGCGGTGATGACCGTTTCGGTGGGACCATATGCATTGAGCAAACGGGCTTTCGTTAAATTTAGATTTTTCCAGAAGTTCAGTGTATCGGAGCGGAAGACATCTCCTCCCACAATAATTAAACGAATCCGATTATTGGAAAGGAGTTCGGGATTCTTGGCCAGCTCCTTCACAATGTGATTCCAATAGGCGGTTGGCGGTTTAATCACGGTCAAGGCGTATTCAATAATTTTCTCGGCGAACTGATGGGCACTCCAGATTTCATTGTCGCGCATGCACACCGTTGCACCGCTAATCAGGGGCGGCAGGATTTGTTCGATGGAGGCATCAAAATTCAAGGCGGCAAACTGCAAAACATTGTCGTCCGGGGTAAGCTGATAATAATTCTTCATATCCAAGCAATGATTAACCAGCGGTCCGTGTTGTACTTCGACCCCTTTGGGTTTCCCGGTCGATCCAGAGGTGTAAATCAGGTAGACCACATCGTTTAAATCGATGGGAACCTCCACATTTTCGGACGATTCTTTGCTTATTTCGTCCCATTCTTCATCCAGAAAAATCTGCCCACCTTCCACCTGCGGCTGCCGTTCGAAATAGGCTTTAGTCACCAAGAACGGAGCACCGGAGTCGTTTAACATATATTCCAGACGGTCGAGCGGGTAGTCCGGATCAAGCGGAAGGTAAATCCCTCCGGCTTTCAGCGTTCCCAACATGGCCACAATCATTTCCGGCGATCGATCCGCATTTACCCCCACAATCTGCCCCTTTTTCAGTCCTTTCTTTCGTAAATAATTGGCAAATTGGTTCGCTCGTGCATTCAATTCCCGGTAAGTCAGGGATTCATTTTTCACCCGTAAGGCAGGCAATTCCGGAGTTTGCCGAACCTGCTCTTCAAACAATTGAACAATCGAGTGCTCTTCCTGGTACCAATCCTCCGGTTGGCTCCATTCGTCAACCAGCAACCGGTATTCCTGATCGGTCAGCAACCGAATCTCGCCGATTTTAATTTCCGGTTTGGTCACTATCTCATCCAGAATTTTCAAATAATGCCGGATGAAACGCTCCATGGTTTCTTCTTTAAACAGATCGGTGTTAAACTCCAGCTTACACTGGAGGGCTTCCTGTCCATCCGTAACATTCAGAATGAGGTCGAACTTGGCTGTTTTATTCTCGATTTCCACTAATTCAAACTCCAGACCGGGAAGCTGAAGTTTTTCGACCGGTGCATTATTCATCACAAACATCACCTGGAATAGGGGGCTGTAACTCAACTCTCGTTCCGGCTGCAGCTCTTCCACCAGCATCTCAAACGGTAAATCCTGATTCGCATAGGCGCCCAGAGTTGTTTCTTTGACCTGGGTTAAGAACTCGCTAAAGCGGGGATTCCCCTCCAGGTTTGCCCGGAGAACCAGGGTATTTACGAAAAATCCAATCAGGTTCTCTATTTCCTTGCGATTTCGATTAGCAATGGGCGATCCCACGCAAATATCATCCTGATCGCTGTAACGGTGCAAAAGCACAAAAAACGCGGCCAGCAGGGTCATAAAAAGGGTTACATCGTGCTCGCGGCTCAAATCGCGCAGTCTGTTTGTGGTTTCGGCGGGAATTTCAAAGAGTTTAAAATCACCATTGTAAGTTTGATAGGCCGGTCGAGGATAATCCAGCGGTAATTCCAGAAGCGGTGGAATGCCCGCTAACTTCTCTTTCCAATAGTCAAGCTGATTTTGTAAGGTCTTTCCTTTCAACCACTTACGCTGCCAGACGGCAAAGTCGGCATATTGAATGGTTAACGGGGGTAAATCGGCCGCTTTATTTAAAACTTGTGCCTCGTACAATCGCATGATTTCGTGGACGAACAGACCGGTAGACCAGTTGTCGCTAATAATGTGGTGCATTACCAGAATTAAACCAAAATAGTGCGGCGAAAATTTCAACAGGGTAATCCGCAACAGAGGTCCCCGGGAAAGGTCGAACGATTTACCGGCTTCTTCCAGTGCCCGGCGATGAAATTCTGCCTCCTGTTGTTCCGCAGGCAGCTCGCTCAAATCGATTTTTTCAATGGGCACAAAAAGCCCCGGAGCAATTACCTGCACCGGCCTCCCGTCCTTCTCGGAGAAAGTTGTGCGCAGGACTTCATGTCTCTGAATGATTTCGTTGAAACTTTTCTCAAGCGCTTCGATATTCAGGTTGCCTCGAATCCGTAAAACGGAAGGGATATTGTAAAGGGGGCTTCCCGGCTCATAACGATCCAGAAACCACAACCTTTGTTGGGCATAGGACAGAGGAAACTCCTGCTTGTCGCGTGGTTGAGGAAGGATGACCAAATCCGTTAATTCAATTCCCTGCTCGCGCAGGAGAATTTCAAAAAGTTCCCTTTTCTCAAAGGGTAGGCTTAACACTTCTTTAATAATTTCTTCGGCTGAGAACGGTTTACTCATTGTTGGACGTTCCTGTCTTTTTCTTCTTCCGTAAAAGCTCGTTGGCTTCCTCTTCGGACATGGATTTCATTTTATTTAAAAGATCCGCAATCTGTTCAACCTGAGGCGCTTCCTCTTTTTCCCGGCTGAT
>JAJRXE010000164.1 GCA_024276455.1 Calditrichota bacterium | reverse complement strand
GTGGTATCCTGGGACTTCGCCATGAGCATTATTCCCGGCTGGCATACCACCATCTTTGCGCCCTACTTTGTGGCCGGTGCCATCTTTTCCGGAACGGCCATGGTCATTACGCTGGTGGTACCCATGCGCAAAATCTTTCGCCTGGAAAAATACATTACCGTAAATCATTTCGACAAATTGGCCCGGGTGCTGCTGTTTACCTCGCTAATTGTTACTTACTCCTACATTGTGGAATTCGCTCTGGCTTTTTACGGAAACCACATCTTCGAGGAAGCCCATTTCTTGTACCGCTTACTGGGCGATTACCGCCACCTCTACTGGTTGATGCTTTTCTGCAATTCCCTCCTGCCGCTTACCCTGTTTATTCGCAAATTTCGGCGTAATATTACGTATCTTTTTGTGTTGTCCCTGTTGGTGAATGTGGGGATGTGGCTGGAACGTTTCGTGATTATTGTGACCTCGCTGGCAAAAGATTTTTCTCCTTACAGTTGGGGGACTTACACACCCAGTCTGGTGGAGGTGGGAATTACCTTGGGGAGTTTCGGGATGTTCTTCACCTTTTTCCTTATTTTCGTGAAAGTCCTCCCCGTTATTTCCATTACCGAAATGAAAGAGGAGGCTGCCGAATGAGCCAGGAATTCAAATTCGAAGAAAAAGAACCGTTCTTACAAAAACTGCAAGAATTGCTGAGCAAAGGGTATTCTTTTCGGGAACTGGCTGTTTTTACCCCTTTTCCGGTGCACGAGGTGGAAGAGCTGCTAAACCCACCCCCCAGTCCGTTGCGATTTTTTACCCTGTTAGGAGCGCTGTCCGGATTACTGTTTGGGTTGATTCTGACCGTCTGGACATCTCTGGACTACCCGCTGATCGGCGGTGGAAAACCAATTGTGGCTCTTCCCGCTTTTATCATCATTATGTTCGAAATGACCATTCTGTTCGGGGGCGTCATCTCCTTTCTGGGATTCCTCATGTTGAGTCGTTTCCCGGCAATTGAACAGTTTGTCAATCCGGTGGAATACGGGAACGATTTTGTCATTCAAATTCATGGGGAGGAGCAGAAATGAAGCGATTGAATCTCAGACCAACGATGTTGCTGCTTTTTACCCTTCTTAGCATGGGAATGATTGGATTGGTGGAGTTGGTCCTGAATGCCGGGCGCAACGGAACATTTTTGTTGACCCTCTCTTTCTGGACGGCCTTGGTTCAGGGATCCGTGGCGCTGGTGGCGGCCGCCGAAGCGGCGCAGGGCAAATGGCTCCAACCCATTCAGCGAGACTTGTTGGCATTTTATCCCATGATTCTGGTTATGGCCGGGTTATTTCTTTTCCTGGGATTTAAGATGGAGATTTACCCCTGGTTAGGGGAAACGCACCGCTGGTTAAATCCTTCTTTCTTTCTGGTGCGTAATGCCGTAGTGCTGGTGCTTTCTTTTTTAGTGGCGCATTTTTTTGCCCGGGCAACGCTGCAAAATCGTCCCAGTAAGGGAACTCTGGCAATATTTTATCTCTTCCTCTTTGTCATTTCCCAGAGCCTGGTTGCCTTCGACTGGATTATGCCGCTGGAATATCCCTGGATGAGCACTTTGTTTGGCGGGATTTTCTTTATGGAGTCGTTTTATCTGGGGATTGCCGTGGCGGTACTCCTTGCCGGGGCGCAGTTGCGCAGGCAAAACGGCACCCCCTCGGAAATACGAAAAGTGCTGCGGGACAGTGCGACCTTCATGTTTGGATTCGCCCTGGCCTGGGCGGGCCTCTTCTATGCCCAGTACCTGGTTATCTGGTACGGAAATCTTCCCGAAGAGACCGAATTTATTTTACGGCGCATGCATTTTTCGCCTTACCGGGAACTCTTTTACGGGAGCATTTTACTTTTGTTTGTTGTGCCCTTTGTTACTCTGGTGAGTCGTAAGACAAAAAGCTCTCCGGCGGTCGTATCGCTGATGGCCCTGGTGGTGCTCTCTGGTGTAATCCTGGAGCGAATTGTTTACATTGCCCCGGCAGTTCCATTGTCCGGGTGGGCCGCTGCCCTGGAGTTTACCCTGTTGGGGCTGTTGGTTGCCTTTTATTTTCAGAGTCGGGAAAAGCTGCTGCCGGGTGACTCTTTGGTGGAATCGCCAACCCGGGAAGCCGGAGAGAAAATTCGCGGCTAATCGTCCGGGGGAAAATAATGGGGATTTAGTCGCGGGATGCTTAAGGGAGAAGCCGGTAATCCAGTAAATCGGAGTATTCGCTGATCAGTTCCCCGGATTGAGAATCGGGATATTCCATTTCCGACCGAACCATGCCCACTCCGGGAGCAAAATAGTAGGTGATTCGAAAACGTCCTTCGGTCATCTGGTAAGCCAGGCAATTAAAGGTGCCTGCCGGTGTGGTGACCGTTGCGCTGGAAACCGCAATCTCTTTCCCGAAAAAGTAAATTTCGCCTTCCCGGGCCGGATATTTAAAAAGCAGGGGAGCCACAAAATGCTGGGTGGTGGAATCGTAAAACGCAATGAATAGACCGTTTGAGGTATTGCGAATAACCGAAGCCGGAGCTTCAGCGCCCTCTTGGGTGAAAAAAGAACGGTAGTAACGTTCTCCGTTAATAAGAACCGGTTCCACAATTTTCCAATGGTATTCCCGAACGGCGCTTTTTAAATTTCCCGGAGAGAGGGAATAGGAGCGGTAATCCCAGCGATTGCCTTCCTGGAGCGGCATCAAGGAGGATTCCCGATATTGAAGCTGAGTGGGAGCATTCTGGTTGCATCCCCAGAGAAACAGGAAAAGAAGGAAAAATACGAGAAGCGTTTTCATTGCATTCCTTTGCACATGTTCTCCCTTTTTATTTTAAAATTATCGGTTCTCAAAAAGAAGCGGTGTGACATAGGTTGGGATGCCAGTTTTAATTTTTTAAAAACTTCGTAAAACGGGTGGAGGAGAACGGGGGAAGAAAAGATTCGATGACCCATTATTTGGGGATCATTTCTGGGCAGGAAAGCGTTTTAGAAGTCCAAAACGGAGATGATCGCCACCGTGAAAATAACCGTTTTATTGAAAATAGGGGCGCTCCTAATTTTGCTTCCCGGCTTGCTTCTGGCGGGATGGGTGCTGCTCCAGCTCCTGCGAGATCCCCTGGCTGCCCTGGATCGGGGAGTGGGAGACGTAACGGTAGTCCGGGAAAGCCGCTATCCAGTCGCTTTAGCGGAGGAATCCCGTTCTTATCGCGATCTGGTGCTCTATTCTCCGCGCACGGATTCCATTCACATTACCATTAGTTTTCCGGTGGATCCGATTTCGGAACCGCTTCCGGTCTTGGTCGTGCTGGGTGGTCTGGAAATCGGGAGAAAAAGTCTGCAGTACATCCCTCGCCACGGTAGAAACATCCTGATTGCTTACCAGTATCCTTACAGCCCTCGCTACTGGTACGACGGGACCCCGCTCACGGAGGTACCAGCGATTCGTCGGTCTGTATTGAAGGTGCCGGCGCAGCTGGAAAATCTCATTCGCTGGGCGCGTCGGCAAAGCTGGTGCGATTCGAACCGGGTGGCGTTGCTGGGCTACAGTTTTGGGGCGATGTTTGTACCGGCGGTGTATCGCCTGGCATGGCACCATGGAACAAAGGTGGGCCCGGGAATTATGGCTTATGGCGGGTCGAATATTTACCAAATGTTAAAGGCGAACCTGAAATTTTTGCCCCCGATTGGTCGTTATTTGGTGGCCGGGGTGGCGGCCCTGGCCATTCGACCGGTGGAGCCCGCCTTGCATTTACCGCATCTGCAAGGGGAATTTTTGTTAATTAACGGGGTGGACGACCATCAGATTCCCCGAGAGTGCTGGGAAGAACTGCATCGCTTATTGCCGGCAAAGAAAACCGTGGTGATTTTAAACGAGGGACACATGAACCCCGCCAAACCGGACCTGACCCTGAAAGTAGTCCGTCTAAGCCGGCGCTGGTTGTTAGAAAAAGGGGTAACGAATCCCGATTGATTTTTTCCCGCAGGGGGAGTTTATTTCATCAGAAGCATTTTTCCGGTCTGACTCACCACCCCGGCGCGGATGCGGTACACGTAGATTCCGCTGGCCAGTGGACGGGAAACCTGGTCCGTATTCCACAGAAAGTAGTGATCTCCGGCGGCCAATTTCCCCAGGTGATATACCGCAATTTCCTGACCCTGAATGTCAGCAATATGCACCTCCACCTCGCTGGCAATTGGCAGGGTAAAATGGAAAGTGGTGGAGGGATTAAACGGATTGGGATAATTGGGGAAAATCCGAAACTGTTTCGGAAGGTTCGTCCGCTCCGTTGAGTTTGCCGTGGCGGTAATTTTTAAAGTTTGGGAAAAATGTTTGTCGCCGGAAATATCTATGCTGGCTAACTTGTACCAATAGGTATTTCCCGCTACCACCAGACGATCGACAAACCGGTAATGAGTGGGAACGCTGGAATTGCCCCTCCCCGCTAATTCAGGGTGAGTTTTGTAACTTGCCAGCAATTGGAAGGGGGTGGTGCCGCCCACCGAACGGTAAATTTCAAAGCCGGCGTTGTTGACTTCGCTTTCCGTCACCCAGTTTAAAATAACCGTGCCGTTGTCGTACCTCGCTCCAAAGGAAGAAATGCTCACCGGCAGGGATTGATCCGCCCCGGCGTAACCGGGAGAGCCGTAATCCCCCGCGCTGTTTGGCCAGGGTTCCGTGGCGGCGGCCCAGTTACTGGCGTCATTGTTGTCGTCGTTTTCCGTTCCTGTAAATACCATCGACGCTCCGGCTACGACCGGCCACCCCCGGTTGGGGTCGTAAGCCACCCGGTCAACTTCGATCCAATCTCCGCTACCGTTCGGTTGTTCAATAATAACCTCATCTCCGTTGTTACCCAGGTAGTAGTTGCTGTACTGGTAATCGACATCGACATGGCCATTGGTGGCGTAATCGCTATTGATTCCTAATACAATAAAACCACGGGCCGGAATAATGAGCGGTCCTCCGTTGTCAATAACAATGGAATCTGTGTCGTCGTCG
>JAJRXE010000163.1 GCA_024276455.1 Calditrichota bacterium | reverse complement strand
GGTGGGCTTGGAATACATCACAAACCTGGTGGAGACCGGTGACCAGCTAATCCTGGACGGCCGCGAAGGGATCATCATTATTAATCCCAGCCCTCAAACCATTAATGAGTACCGCAAAAAACAGAAGAAATTTCAGATTTATTCTAAAAAGCTGGTAAAGACCGCCCAACAACCAGCCGTGACCCGGGATGGCACCCACATCGAAGTTCTGGCCAACATCGAATTCCTGGACGAGATCAAGCACCTGCAAAAGTTTGGCGCCGAGGGAGTAGGTTTATTTCGCACCGAAGGGCTCTTTATGGAGGGAAACGGTTTACCTTCCGAGGATGAACAGGCCGAAATCTACACCCGCTTGGCCGATTCGTTAAAGGGGAAACCGGTCATCATCCGAACGCTGGACATCGGGGGAGACAAGATACTTCCCGATATTACCGGCACCATGGAACAAAATCCTTTTCTGGGCTGGCGGGCCATTCGCTTTTGCCTCGATCACAAAGAGATTTTTATTCCCCAGCTTAAGGCCATTTTGCGGGCCAATATTCACGGCAATGTGCATATTCTCGTCCCGATGATTAGTACGCTGCGGGAACTCCATGAATTCAAAAAGGTTTTGCAGGTAGCCAAGAACCATCTGCAGAAAGAAGGGAAAAAATTTAATCCCGACATCAAAATCGGTATTATGGTGGAGGTTCCCTCGGTGGCCATTATGGCCGATGTGTTCGCCCAGCAGGTGGATTTTTTCAGTATTGGCACCAACGATCTGCTACAGTACACGCTGGCGGTCGATCGGGGCAATCGCCGAATTGCGCATCTTTATAGCCACTTTAACCCGGCTTTACTCCATTTAATCCGGCTCATTTTGGAAGCCGGTAAAAAAGCCCGGATCCCGGTTTCTATGTGCGGCGAAATGGCCGGAGATCTGGTGGCGGTTCCCCTCCTGTTAGGCATGGGACTGCGCCAATTGAGTGCGGCCACCCTGGTGATTCCGGAGGTTAAAAATGTAATCCGCAATGTGTCATTAAAAGATTGCCAAAAACTTTATCAGGAAGTTAAACAAAAGAACACCACCCTGGAAATCCAGAAAATTTGTGAAGATTTCTACCGGCAAATATTTAAAGAAGAAGTCCCACTACCAATTCACAACGATAAAAATTAAAAAATTGCGGTGATTATCATATCCGGCTTAAAACGTGCTTATCTTAACAACTTCCTCGATAGAACGGAAAAAGATGTCTCCGCATCTCGTCAATGCACTTCATTTAACCGAAAGGAGTCATAAGATGCCTTCACCCGATCGTTCCGGTTTCATCAAATTTGTGCGCCATCTTCCCGATCAAATTATCGAATCGGAAAAATTTCTGCGAACGGTTTCTTTCCAGAACATCCGTGGAGACATACAAAACATTTTGCATCTGGGCATGGGAGGATCGGCCATTGTGGGAGATTTATTGAGGACGTATTTACAAAATCAGCTGCAGGTCCCCCTGGAAGTGCACCGCAATTACGGATTACCCACTTATGTAAACAATAACACCCTGTGTGTTGCCTGTAGCTATTCCGGAGACACCGAAGAAACCCTGAGTGCCACCCGGGAAGCGTTGAAACGAAAAGCCAACATTCTGGCGATTGCCAGCGGCGGGGAATTGCAAAAACTGGCAGAAGAGCACCATCTGCCGTTCATTCAAATACCAGCCGGATTTCCTCCCCGGCAAGCCCTGGGTTACATGTTCTTCCCTCTAATTCAGGCATTCAAAAACCTGGGTCTCATTACTCTGCCGGAGGGAGAAATCTCCGAAACCGTAAAAATCCTGAAACAGCTCCGTCAGGAAAACGATCCAGACCGGTCTCTGGGACGGTGCATTACCAGTCAAATTGCCCGCAAACTGTATTTGAAAATACCGTTAATTTACACGGCGGCTGAATTGTTGGCGCCCGTCACGGTGCGCTGGCGCAACCAGTTTAACGAAAACTCCAAAATTCTCAGCTTCAGCAATGTGTTCCCGGAATTAAACCACAATGAAATCATGGGCTGGGAAGCAAAACCGGAGTTGTTGCAACCTTTCTGCATTGTGTTGTTACGAGATCGGGAAGAGTCGCCCCGCAACAAGCTGCGGCTGGAAATTACCCGAAAAATCATGCAGGACAAGAATGTTCCCATTTTCGACGTTTTTTCCGAGGGAGAAAGCCGCCTGGCTCGTCTGTTCTCCATGATTTATCTGGGAGATTGGATTAGTTACCACCTGGCTCTGCTCTACAAAAAAGATCCCTATGTTATTAAATCGATCGAATTTCTGAAAGAAAAACTGAGTGAAACAAAGAATTCCTGAAAGAAAGGCAAAAGCATTCGTATTTTTAAATTTTTTGCAAGTTAAAATTAATTCTGTTTCTTGGTAAGGTAAAGGAAATGGTTCAAAACGGATATTTGTTTAAGGAGAGCAAAACATGAGTAGTTTTCTTTTTTCTTCTGAATCAGTCACTGAAGGGCATCCGGACAAGATTGCCGATCAAATTTCCGATGCGGTATTAGACGCCATCATCGAAAAAGATCCCTTTGGCCGGGTTGCCTGCGAAACCTTCGTCAGTAACGGACTGGTCTTTATTGGCGGAGAAATTTCCTGCGAATGCTATGTGGACATTCCCGGGATTGTCCGACAAACCGTGCGCGATATCGGATACACCAATCCCCATTACGGCTTCGATTATGAAACCTGCGCGGTGTTGACCAACATTAATCAGCAATCGCCCGACATTGCGATTGGGGTGGATCGCGCCGGTGCCGGAGATCAGGGAATGATGTTCGGTTACGCGACCAACGAAACCGCCGAGCTGATGCCCATGCCGATCATGCTGGCCCACAAACTCACCATGCGCCTGAGCGAGGTGCGGCGTAAAAAAATTCTGCCCTATTTGCGTCCCGACGGGAAATCCCAGGTTACGGTGCGTTACGAAGACAACAAACCGATCGCGGTTGAAAAAGTGGTCATTTCGGCTAATCATGAACCGGATGTGGATATGAAGACCCTGGAAGAAGACATTATTAATGAAGTAATATTTCAAACGATTCCTGAAGAGATTCGCAGTTCGGAGATTAAATTTTACATCAATCCCACCGGACGCTTTGTGATTGGAGGCCCCAAGGCCGATACCGGATTAACCGGCCGAAAGATTGTGGTGGACACTTACGGCGGCGCCTACTACCAGGGCGGCGGATGCTTCAGCGGGAAAGACCCCACCAAAGTGGATCGCTCCGCATCTTACTACGCCCGGTACGTTGCCAAGAACATTGTCAAAGCAGGATTGGCAGAGCGGTGCGGCATTCAAGTCGCCTATGCCATTGGCGTGGCCGAACCGGTAAGCCTGATGGTCGAAACATTCGGCACCGGGAAATTACCGGACCAGGAAATTACCCGGATTGTCAACAAGATCTTCGACTTCACTCCCGGAGGCATGATTAATGCCCTGGATTTGTTGCGTCCCATTTACCGAAAAACGGCTGCATTCGGCCATTTCGGACGAGAAGATCGGGATTTCACCTGGGAGAAAACCGACAAAGTCAAAGAGCTGCAAAAATATTTGCCCTAACTACGGCAATAGCGAATATTACCATTCTTTCGAGTTTTTACACAAAAAAAGCCCGGAGCAATTTCCGGGCTTTTTGCTGCAGAAAAAATGGCGCAAATATTCACACTAAATATCCTCGGTAAAATTAGGCAAATTGAGGAGTTCGGCAATTACTTTTTCGGCAATCTCCGGACTAAAATAGTATTTGGCTTTAATCTTTTCCTTAATTTCCCGAATCTCGCTTTCGGTAAGCAAACGGGTATCTTCCACATCAGAAGAGTATTCGGGTAAGATTTGTTTCAGTTGCAGTAATTCACGTCCAATCTGGGAAATCTCCGCCCGGTCCTTCGGTGCGCTCACGGACTTCTCCGACTCAGCCTTTTTAGTGCTTTTCTGCCCTTCTGCTCGACGCACCGATCCGCCTTTTTGCAGCTTCTTTATTTCGGGAGGTAAACCGTTTATGTCTTTTATCGGTTTCATTTTTTTACTCCTGGGTTATGTCCAAGAAATTGTTTGTCCCCTCTCCGCTTTGAATCTCCCTTTTCTGATAGCGCTTCCCGGCCGCCATTCCGGACATTTCCCGCACAATTTTTAATTTTTCTTCTTCCAAGTGACGGTAAATCAAATTGTCGATTTCCACCAGATTCTTAGCCAAAGCGGAAATCTCCTGTAAATAGGTTTCCAACTCGGGACTTAATTTCTCATCGGTTAACTGCGCTCGAACTTCCTCCAATTTTTGAATCTTGTCAATCCATTCCTGCCGCAAATTTAGCATCTCCGAAATAATATTTAGTGACAGATGGTCCAATTCCCCAACAAACTTTTTTGAAAAGTCCAGCAAGGAACGGAACAATTCGACTTCTTTTTCCAACACATCTTGCAATTTTTCACTCGCCACCGTTCACACCCTCCTGTTAAAAAGGATCCCGGCAATTTCCTCCATTTTCTGGATCAGCACCAACATCTCTTCCGGAGGAATTTGACGGATTATTTTACCACTATCTTTTTCCGCTACAATAATAATAGGTCGTTTCGTTTTCTCATCAAAGGTAAAAGAAATTTTCGTTCCCACGGCATCCACAAATTCATTCATCTTCTTAACTACTTCAGAGATATCTATGTCTTTAAAGATCGCCTGTTTTTCTTCACCGTCTTGTGTATCCTTACCCACCGGCACGGTTTTAGTCGCTTTCACCAGATTAGTCGATTTAAAATGGTCCACCGGTTTAATCGAACCTTGTCCTTCAACTGGACGGACAGTAAATTCATCCATGATTTACCCCCCTACTCGGCTACATCATCGTTATAAACGAGCTATAAAATGATTGTTGATTTTGCAGCAGAATCATTGTCTCCTGCAATTTAGCAAATTGATCCCGCAACTGCTGTTCTTTTTTCGCTAAAATATCATTCATAAAGTCTATGCGGTCGTTCAAATCCTGGATCTGACTCTTCAGATTTTCCTTGCTCTTGCTGATTTTTCCGCCTGCTTGAACGAAATCATCTATGTAATCCTTAATCTGATTGGCAATTCCATTGTCCGATCGGAATAAATCGGATACATAACGAGGATTAGCTTCCAGAGCTTCCGTGAATTTTTCCATGTCTATAATGGACAGGTAACCATCATCATCGGCTTCGATTCCGATCTGGAACAATTTATTGTAATCCGTCGAAAGGGTTCCCGCCACTTCACTACTCACAATATCGCGCAAGTCCAGGATCATGTCCCGGTAAACCAGATCGTCTGCTAACGGTCCTCTCTCGTAGCTGTCGGAATTAATTTGCGCTTTCTCGCGCAGGTAACGAATCACCTCATTATAAGCGTTAATAAAGCTCTGTACTTCATTCTTTACCGCTTCTTCATCCGAGGAAACGGTAATCGTCTCAGTCGTACTGAAAACATCCAGTAGTCGAATTGTAATCCCATCGAGGGCATCGCTTACCGTGTTCGAATCACGATAAAATATGAGACCATCTAAAGTAAATTTGGAATTTAATTGACTGTCGGTCGGACCGGTTCCCACGTAAGTCACGTAACCACCGCTGGTACCAGTCGTTTGCACCGCCGCATTTATTTCTAAATCATCCAATAAAGTCGAGGTGCCAAAGTCCATCCGATAGGAGTATCCGGTATTATTCGAGCGTAAAATCAAACGAGCCGTTCCCGATTCCTCATTCACCACCGTCGCGTTCACCACTTCGTCGCTGTCGATGATTTCGTCAGCAACCGCCTGCGACATGGCGGAATTAATAGCCTCTGCAATATCCTGCAGCACCTGGTCATTGGTCTGGGTAAATACATCGCTGCTAATTGTCACCTCGATGGAGACCCGATTATCGGGATCATCATCGGTGGGATGTCCCACCTCGATGGTGAAGGTTTGATCGGTAGTGTAAGACGTAAAACTCGAATCGCTGGTGTTGTACTGTTTGGAAACCCGAGTATCGGAAACAGCCAACCGCTCCACTGAAAGGGAATGGTTGCCCAACTTGGCCGTCGAGCTGGCCGTGGCGGTGAATTTTTCCGTATTGCTGGAAGTAGCCTCTTTGACGGCCAGGTAATTCGTCAGGGCATCGGTCATCCGGTCCACCCGGCTCTTTAAGGAAGAGAGTTTGGAATGAAGTTCGGTGAGCACTTTCTTGCGCTCGTTTAAACTATCCATTTTATCTAACAACCGATCGCGGGAACGGCTTTCCAGCCGCATCATTTGTGCCACTAAATACTCAACGGAATCTCGGCTGCCATAAATGGAAGTAATATCCATCGTTCTCTCCTCAGGCTACTTTCGTTGCTTTCGACCAGGTTTGTTTAATATCCACCAGCATCTCCCGGGCCTCTTCAAACTTTCCCTTCTGTATCAGATTGTTAATATAACGATAAACATGGAAAAACGTAACGGCCATTTCTTTGTATTCAAAATTTAAGGCGTTGATTAATTCCTGCACCGCTCGATTGGCCTTTACCCGATCCTTTTTCCCACAGGCACTAATAGCGGCATCATAAATGTAAGAGATCAACTGTTCTGGACGCGCCGACATAATCTTTTGTACCAAGTAAGGATCCATATTTCCGAAGTTTCTTTTATTCATCATCTTTCTCACCCTTTTTTGCGCTTACCTAAGTAAAACAGGCGGGAAGATTCCTCTCCCCGCCCGAACTTGAGGCCGGTTTCTAACGGAACAACGAGAGCACAATTTGCGGACTGCTATTCGCCTGCGTTAGTGACGCCATGGCGGTTTGCTGGAGGATTTGCAGTTTCATGACCTCCATTTGTTCCTTGGCGAAGTCGGCATCTTCCAGGGTGCTCCGCACATTTTCAGTGTTCGTAATGGCCACCGACAAGGTCGCTTCTTTTGCTTTTAAGCGCGACATGTACTCACCTACGTCCTGTACAGCCTGAGCCAGGGTGTTAATGGCCGAAGAAACCGTGGTGATCGCCGCCGAAGCGCTCGCCTGAGTAGCCAGAGAAATACTGTTGATTCCCAGATCGGCGGAATCGGCGCCGCTCAGAGTCACCGAAAGGGTGTCATCGGCGGTCTCACCGGTCTGGAAAGTAATCCCACTGTAGGTGCCGTCGATCAGATTGGAACCATTAAACGTGGTTTCGTCAACGATGTCGTCAATTTCCGAAATCAATGCCGAAACCTGATCGTCAATGGCAGAACGCTGAGTGTCGGACAGGGTCCCGTCTGCTGCCTGGGTGGCTTTCTCTTTGATGGTTTGCAGAATGTCCATAATATTCTGGTAACCACCTTCCGCAATATTCAAGACGTTCTGAGCGTTGCTCACATTGTCCAGTGCGGTCGACAAACCCCGACGACGACTTTCCAAACTTTTGGACAACTGGAAACCAGCCGGATCATCTCCCGCGGAATTGATCCGCTTACCCGTCGCCAAACGTAATT
>JAJRXE010000162.1 GCA_024276455.1 Calditrichota bacterium | reverse complement strand
TTCCCAGGCTCTGCCGGAAGCCATTGAGGCGGCCGGCGGCGAACCGATTATGTGGAAAACCGGGCACAGTTTGCTGAAGAAGAAAATGAAAGAAACCGGCGCCACCATTGCCGGCGAAATGAGCGGGCACTTGTTCTTCGCCGATCGCTATCATGGCTACGACGACGCCATTTATGCCTCGGTGCGGCTCTTTGAATTGCTGGCCAAAGAGCAGAAAAGAATCTCGGAACTTCTGGCCGATGTTCCCAAATATTACTCCACACCCGAGATGCGCATCGAGACCCCCTCGGACGAGGAGAAATTCAAAATCGCCCAGAAAGCTGCGGAATATTTCAAACAACATTACGACGTCATCGACGTGGACGGTGTCCGCATCCTGTTTGGTGACGGATGGGGGCTGGTGCGGGCATCCAACACCCAACCAGTACTGGTACTGCGGTTCGAGGCAAAAACCCCCGAACGTCTGGAAGAAATCAAATCGCTTGTTCTGAACAAATTGAAGGAATTTGGTGAAATTAAACTGTAACGTGACTGAACAGCGTCACCCAAAATTGGTTCATTTAAAACAGAGCAATGATGTCCAGATTTTTAGAGGTTGCCGCAGATGCCGCCCGGACGGCCGGTAAGTTCCTGTTAGAGAATCGAGGCCGAATTCCACCCGATCAGATTACCGAAAAAGCCAAGAACGATTTTGTAACGCGGATTGACCAGCAGTCCGAAGAAATTATTCTCAAGATCTTGCATGACGCCTTCCCCGACCACCAGATTGTGGCCGAAGAGGGCTCGCGCCGCCGGAGCGATTCCCCCTACCGCTGGTTTGTCGATCCCCTGGACGGCACCACCAATTTCATCCAGAACCTGCCCATGTTTGCTGTTTCCATCGCGCTTCTTAAAGAATCGGAGGTTCTTTGTGGGGTAGTTTACGATCCGGTGCACGACGAGCTCTTCCAGGCAGAACGGGGACAGGGCGCCTTTTGCAACGGCAAACCGATTCGAGTCAGTCAGGAAAACAATTTTTCCCGGGCGGTTATTGCCACCGGCTTTCCTCACCGCCGTAAAATTTACCTGCCAGATTACCTGCTCACTTTCAACGAGATATTTTTAAGATGCAGCGGCATGCGGCGGTGCGGCTCGGCGGCTCTGGACCTCTGCTACACTGCGGCGGGACGCTACGAAGGCTACTGGGAGCTGGGGTTGAGCCCCTGGGATGTGGCGGCCGGAAGTCTTCTGGTTAGCGAGGCGGGCGGCAAAGTTAGCGACTTCTGGAACCGCCCCGATTTCCTGAAAAGCGGTTTTATTGTAGCCGGAAATCCCAGCACTCATGCCCGGTTAATCGATTTCCTTAAAATCCGATTCCAACCGGAAAATAATCTGGGGGATTAAATTTAGAAAGGGACTCCAACCATGCAAACTCATCCCACTGAGACTCGCGGTGCACTGGCCCTCATGGCTTGCAATTCCGGCAAAGGTTTTGCCAACCGGATCATTAAAGCTCTGAATGAAATTGCCCGCGAAGAGAATGAAAACATGACCTATCGTTTAAAAGACACCGAAGAGATTGTCTTCCCCAACGGGGAAGTGAAGGTGGTGATTAACGAATACATCCGGGGCGACGACCTTTACATTATTCAGTGCATTGACGATCCCTTGAGCAACCGAACGGTAAACGACAACCTGATGGCATTAATTACCGCCATCCACGCCGCCTACCAGTCGGACCCGGACCATATTACCGCCGTCATTCCCCAGTACCCTTACTCGCGCCAGGAACGGCGGAAAACCCGCGAAGCCATCTCCGCGAAGTTAGTCGCCAACATGCTGGAAACCGCCGGCGCCCAGCGCGTTCTGACCCTTGACATCCATTCCGAAGCCATTCAGGGATTCTTCAATTTTACCAAGATGGAAGACATGCATGCCTCGGGTGAACTCATCCGCTACATCACCGAAGAGCTTAAACTGGACACCGAGAATCTGGTGGTGACCGGACCGGACGTGGGTAGCGCCGACCGGGCCCGCCACTACTCCAAAGTGCTGGGTACCGACCTCGCCATTGTGGACAAAGCACGCGATTACTCCAAAATCAGCAAGGTGGAAAGCATGCGTCTGGTGGGCGAAGTGAAAGACAAAAACGTCCTAATTGTGGACGACATGATTGCCACCGGCGGAACGCTGTTACAGGCCGCCGCCCTGTTGAAAGAAAAGGGGGCCCGGGACATCTACGTTGCCGTCAGTCTTCCCTTCTTCAATGGCAATGCGGTGGAACGAATCGAGCGGGCCTACCGGGACGGTTTGATTAAACTGGTGATTGGTACCGATGCCGTTTTCTGGGGCGAAGCGTTCGTGCAAAACACCCCCTGGTATCACGAAGTCAGCATTGCGCCACTATTTGCCCACGTAATCTACAACATTAATAAGAAACGATCGGTGAGTAGTTTGCTGAAATAGCCCTTTTTCCGTCCCTCAATTTGAAAGCGGCAAGCGGCAGGACGGGGCTGGGTTCACCCGCTTTCGGCGCCTTCAGGAAGATTCCAATTCCGGTAACAGACTCAATTCGTACATGGTTTCCACGACCGGGTTCAGACGATCGAACTCGGTGTCTTTAATCAGATTGCTGGAAAGCCGTTCCAGGATCAACCCCTTCCTGGATACCAGGATGTAGGCAAAGGGGTGCATTTTCTTTACCAGCGATTCAATCAACGGAATGTTTAAATTTTTCAAAATTTTCTTGTGAGACACTTCCAGCAAATAGGCTTTGTCAACAATGTAGCGGACGGTCTTTTTCTTTTTCTCGGCCCCCTCCCGCCTTTCCACCCAGTTCAGGGCCAGTACCGTGTAATTCGATTTAGCGGGCGTTTGCAGGTAAATGGAAATGTAAAATTGGCGGGGCTTACCGGGCTGGCGCTTCTCGGCCGAAATGGAGATGGAGAACCGGGCGCCTTTGTATTCACCTAAGTAGCGCGGCCGCACCGCAAACCCACCTCGAATCACCCGACCGCCGTAACGATCTTCAAAATCCAGCAAATTGCGGTGCACAGCGTCGAACTGCACTTTGCGCAACCAGTTCAGAACAATTAACACCAGAAGTGCAATGGCCAGAATAATAATTACGTAAATCATGGTACCTCAAGATCAATGCGGCTTTCTAAAAGCTGTCATGTTACTATTTCCCCATCGTCCCGGCTCAGGTAATGTAAATGGGCAAAGGGGTGAAGCAAAGAATAAACAAAAGCAGACAGAACCATCCGATGGCCCTCTGCGTATCGGAAAGCGGAACGGCGTCGTTCATGGTGGGGGGATGCCGGAAGCCAATAAGCAGGTAAATCAGCACAATCCACATCACCCAGATGAAAGAAAAATAACGAATAATCAGCACAAAGTTCAGTAACAGCATCAGCACGAAGGCGCCCACTCCCACGAATCTGGCGCGGTGCCCAATTAGCGCGTAAAGAATATGCCCGCCGTCCAGTTGGCCGATGGGAATCAAATTAATAGCGGTGACCAAAAGCCCCACCCAACCGGCAAAAATAAAGGGGAAATGGTACACCTCGTTCATGGGCAACCGCCCACCACCAATCACGTCGTTGAAAAAGGCAAACAGAAGAGATTTACCCAGAACCAGATTCAGATATTCCCCGTGAACATTCCAGGGGTGAATTTTTTCCACGTAGGCAATAATTCCGGGTAAATCGGGCAATACCGCGTAACCATATACTAAAAAAAACAGGCTCACCGCAAACCCTGCCAGGGGCCCAAAAGCGCCCACATTTAAAAGGGCCGAACGGTCGGGTATGGGCGATTTAATTTTAATAAACGCCCCCAGGGTACCGAAATGGAATCCCGGGATGGGCAGCGGTAAATAATAGGGCAGGGTCACCTTCATGCCGTGGTAGCGGGCAAAGAGGTAGTGCCCCATTTCGTGGCTGGTTAGAATCAGCAAAATGGCCAGCGAATACCGCCAGCCGTGCACAATCAACGAGAAAGATCCGAAAACATCGAACCCCAACAACTGGGCACCGGCCATCATGGTGGTGCCAATGGTCAACAGAAAAAGCACCCCATGAATCCAGAGCCGGGAGGTTTTCTCCTGAGTTTTGTAAACGGTAATATGGACGAAAATACTGCCGTCCTGTTCCTGTATATTGGGAAAGAATCCATTGGTCAACAGTTCGGCAATGATGCGGCTGATTTCGTCATCGCTCACCTCCCATTTATCCGCCCGGTACACATAGTACCGGCGGCTCCGGGACAAAAAGTCGAGTTCGAATTTCGGTCCCAGAATTTCCTGTAATTTTTCCAGTGGTTCTCTGCTCATGCCCTGTATCGCGATTTAGTCGTTTTTCACATAATACAAAAAAAAATGGTTTGGCTCAACCATTTACTCAAGATTACCCTGAGTTAGGTGGTCATTTTTAAAGGGAAGTTCAATTTGCCATACCGGTCGGCTGGCACTGCCGCCCCGGTTTTCAAGTCTTTACCGCTCACCCGCGAAATCCGGGCTAAACGCCGGGCACCCTATTTTTCCGCTTCCCCCTTCATAGGCACAAAACGGACTGGCAGCAGTTTTTTACGGGAAATTTTCTGACCTTTCTTCTCGATTAACACCAGATCCTGGTAAAAATCTCCCACCGGAATAATCAGCCGTCCCCCGTCCTTTAGCTGCTCGATCAGGGGCTGGGGAACGTGATCCGGGGCGGCAGTCACAATAATCGCATCGAAAGGGGCTTTCTCCAGCCACCCCTCATAGCCATCGCCGATTTTAAATTGCACATTCCGGTAGCCCAACGCCTCCAGCACCTTCTGCGCCCGAATGCTCAATTCCGGCACGATTTCGACGGTAAAAACGCTGTCGGCTAATTCCGCCAATATGGCCGCCTGGTAGCCGCTCCCGGTACCGATTTCCAGCACCCGATCTCCCTTTTGAAGATGCAATTGTTCGGTCATGTAAGCAACAATGTAAGGTTGAGAAATAGTCTGACCGTACCCAATGGGAAGGGGTTCATCCTGGTAAGCCTCGTAACGCAGGTTCTCCGGAACAAACAAATGACGGGGTACTTTTTCCATTGCTTCCAGCACCCGGGGGTCTTTGACCCCTCGCGCCCGAATTTGGTACTCCACCATCTGCTGGCGTAACCGGGCAAACTTGTCGGTGTTTTCGTTTTTATTTTTTTTATCCATACCTGTACAGCTCAATCCAATGATGAAAAGAACGAGAAATAAAAATCCGTTTTTCATGTTTCTCCACCTCCCCCATTTTCCTGATTATCCCCCGTATCTTCAATTGTTCCCACAGAATTCTGGAGATCTCACGATTCTCTGTCTTTCAAATTCATGTCTTTGCGGTATTCCGGCAGTTTAATAAAAAAAGTGGTTCCGGCGCCCACCTCGGTTTTTAATTCAATTTCGCCTTTGTGTTCTTCCACAATTTTTTTCACGATGGCCAACCCGAGTCCGGTTCCGGTGTCTTTTCCGCTGGTCACAAACGATTCGAATAGGCGGTGACGAATTTCCTCCGGGATTCCCGGACCGGTGTCGGCCAGTTCGAACACCACTTTTCCGTCTTCGTCGTAGGCACGCAGGGTAAAGCGTCCTTCTTTTCCCATGGCCTCTTTGGCATTTTTAGCAATATTGTACAACACCCGGGTCAGTTTTTCCAGGTCGGCAAAAAGTAGCTTGCGCGCCTGATTTTCCATCACAAACTGAATGTTCGAATCGCGAAACAGTTGCCGGGCCTCCAGCTCGAAGCGCTGCAGAATCTCCTTGGCCGAGACTTTACGGGGCAGAATGTTCGATTTCCCCTTGGCAAAATCCAGCACTTCGCGGGTCATGTTGGCAATGGTTTGAATCTCCAGGCGAATGATGTCGGCATATTCATTGCGCTCTTCGGGGGTGGTGCGGTCATCCAGAATCAATTCCAGGAATCCGTAAATATTGTTCAACGGACTCCGCAAATCATGCACAATGGTGCTCATCATTTCCCCGATTGCCGAGAGGCGTTCCCGTTTTAACAGCGATTCCCGCAGGGAATGCAACTGCAAACCGCGTCCAACCTTCTGGCTTAAAATATTCAGCATCTGGCGATCGTCCACCGGCCGGGTAATGGAACGGGTGTACTGCGGTTGAAAGAGAATGAGCCCCACCGGCGCTTGTTCTTTCTCTCCCCACACAGAGCTGAAATGACATTCCTGCCAGTTTAAGTCTTCCA
>JAJRXE010000010.1 GCA_024276455.1 Calditrichota bacterium | reverse complement strand
GCATCGTTCAGGGCGGCAGCACCATCACGCAGCAGGTCGCCAAAAGCCTGCTACTGACTCCGGAGCGTAAGTTTAAACGCAAATTTAAAGAAGCGATTCTTGCCTATCGAATGGAAAATCGCCTCTCCAAGGAAGAAATTCTCTACCTCTACCTCGCCACCGTACGATTACAATCTGGTGGTGAACGACGGCACCGGGGCAACCACCGTGCGGGTTTGGGGAACCACCGGAATTAACCTGGATTCCATCGAGGTAAACAAAGCCGTCATTGTAGAAGGGGTGGGAAGCGTTTTTCTGAGCAACAATGTACCCCTTTACCAGATTTTGCCCGCTTACCCGGACAATCTGCGTATTGACCGGACTTACCAGCCTACCCTGGCCGGAGTGAGTCTGGAAGTGCCCCCCTATCCCTTCGTACCGGATCGAGGAGAAAAGATTACCATTCGGTACAATGCCGGGGCGGTCAATAATCATGTTTCCATTCGCCTCTTCGACACGGCCGGCCGCCTGATTACCACCCTGCTGGACGAGGATGCCCAGCTGGTGGTGAACACCCTGGAGTGGGACGGCCGAGACCGCTTTCTGAACAAAGTTCCCCTAGGCACCTACCTTTGTCTGTTAGAGGTGGTGGAACCCGGTACGGGAAAACGGATTACCCGGATGGCTCCCATTGTGGTGGGAACCATTTTAAATAAATAGCGCAGTACCTTGCCGGTGCAGCAACCGGCATCTGGCAGAAAATACAAGAAAACAGGTTGGAATAGGCTGATGAAACAGGTTTTATTTATGAAATTCGAGAAAAGGTTTCGGCTAACGGCCCTTGTGCTGGTTTTTAGTCTCTCTTCTCTGGCATTTGCTGGATTGTTCGACGACCGCTACCCCAGTCCGCGCTTCACCGCCATGGGCGGCGCCGGGGTTGCGGTGGCCAACGACGTGTGGGCGTCTTACTACAACCCGGCCGGTTTGTCGCGTCTGCCGCGTCCGGCGGTGGCCACCTCTTACAACCGCTTGTTCAGTGCCTCTTTTCTGCAAAACTTTTTCGGCGCGGTTGCTTACCCCATCTCGCCCCGTTACGGAACCGTGTCCGTTTCGGTGCAATATTTCGGGGTGGATTACCAGGGAAAAAATCTTTCCGGGGAGTACACCCTGGCGGTTTCTCACGGTTTTTATTTATTGAAAGATATTCATTCCAGCCTGGCCATCGGTTATTCCCTGAAAGGTTACCACTGGAGTCTGGGAGAATCGCAGGTGTGGGGGAATCTGGGCAGTGCCACCACGCTGGGTGTTGACGTGGGACTGCTGGCTTCCCTGTACGGTCGTACCTATCTGGGAGTCTATTTCCTGAACATTAACACGCCCCGGTTGGGTGCCTACACCAAGCACGATCTGCCCCAGCGAGTGGTGGTGGGCCTCGCTTACCAGCCCTACGATGGCGTAACCACCTCGCTGGATTTTAACCGCACCATTGGCGTTGGCGAGATGCAATTGTGGGGTGGGGCGGAATTTCGGGTGTTCCGGAGCCTTTTCTTGCGCTTTGGCGGCACCACCAATCCCAATCGTTTCTCCGCTGGTCTGGGATTAAAATTTGCCCAGTTCACTTTCGATTACGCCCTGCTTACCCACGGCGAACTGGGAAACACCCACCAGATGGGGATCATGTTTGAACTGTAATCTGGGGGCCGGACAAGCCGGTGTGAAATAGTTAAGTGGTGTAGCGGTTTCAATTTCGAGATGATTTGTGGTAAAATAACAGAAAACGACATGAAAAAAGAATTGAATCTAACGAACAGAATCTGGTCCGGCACGCTGCGTTTGGCGTTGTTAGGACTGGTTTTGGTGTGTTTCGCGAACGCGGTGTTCGCCCAGCAAACGCCCTATTCGCCGGACCACCAGCTCGATTTGAACAATGCCAGCTTCGAAGAAATTCAGAGATTGCCCATTCCGGCCGAGTTAGCCTGGCGGATTTACGAGCGGATTCTTTACCAGGGACCTTTCAAGAATGTGTACGAGTTGAAGCAGGTGAAGGGCATGACCCAGGAGATCTTCCTGAAAATTAAGCCCCTGGTAAAGGTGGCCGCCTACCGGCCTCGCAGCGACCGGGAAGAGCGGGTGGAGCGACTTTATTACCAATTAGACCGCTGGGAAGGAAGCGAGAGCATTAACCGAGCACTCATTGACCTCTGGATGGAACAAGCCCTGGAACCGATCAACATTAACGAAATTACCTACCAGGATTTGTTGAATTTACAGGGAGTGTCTCCGGTGGATGCGGCGGCAATTGTGCATTACCGCAATCAGGTGGGCAAAATTTTCAGCAGCCGCGATTTGCGCAGCGCTCCCTACCTGTCCTATTTCGGCTACCGCAATGCCCGCGATTTTGTGCAGTTCGAAAAGGCGCCGCAAAAGAAAGAGTTCCACGGGCATTACCTGCTGCGCATGGACAACACCCCCTTCTTCACCGAAGAAGCCGAAGCGACCGCGTTAATCCCGGCGGAACGGATCAACAATAATTACCCGAATTATTATACCCGCTTTTTTGGCACTTACGGCAAAAATATTCGTTTTGGTTACTCGTTTTACCACGCCCTTTACGAACCGTTCTTAAAGCAGAATATCGGTTTCATGGAAGTCCCGAAAGGAAAGGTGTACCTGGGGATCGAGAACCAGCGGCTGGGGCCAATCGAAGTGCGCAAGCTTTACTTCGGTAACTACAGTCTGGCGTTTGGTCAGGGCGTGGTGATGGAAAACTTCGACTTCTTTACCCCCCGCAAGTCCGGTTTTGGATTTCGGAAACGCTTTCTGGGATTAACGGGAGACAATTCCCGTACCCGTCAGTACAAGCTTACCGGAGTGGCCACCGAGCTTTACTACCGGGGAGCGCATGTCTATTTGTTCGGGTCTTTCGACAAGCGCGATGCCATTTTAAATACCACCCCGGTGGTGATTAACGGAAAAGAGTATTACCCGGTGAATCAGTTTATCGTGCTGGATCAGCGTTTCGAATATGCGCCGCAGGATGTGGTTCGGCAAAACAAAAAGTTGCCCTGGCGCGATAACGTTCGGGAGTTGCTCTACGGCACCCATCTGGCCTACGATCTTTTTCCGGCCACTCAAATCGGGTTCACCTATTACGAGAGCGCTTACGACCGCCTGCTGCGGCCCAACATATCCGAAATCGTGGCCGGTGGCAATCTGGGGCAGGTTAGCATGCCGGACAATGAGATCTTGAATTCTTACGGCGGACCCGTTTCCGACGGGAAAAATCCTTTCTGGGGGGCGGCAAAATCCTTCCGGCGGGTGTACGGAATGGATTTTCAGGCGGTGTACCAGAATGTGGCCTTCCAGGCGGAATACGCCGAGCTGGACAAAGCCCGGGGGCTGGGAAAAAATCCGGCCGCGTTTGTGGGAAGCGTTTACGTGCAGTACAATAGCCTGTATTTACTGGGACTGTACCGCGATTACAGCCTGGAATTCGACAATCCCTACCAGCGCTCGTTTTCCAATTACCGCCGGTTCAATCGCACTATTTACCAGGATTACTTCTATTTACAAGATCCGCTTTACGGGCAGCTGTACACCAATAATCCTCAACCACAGCCGGAAAAAGGTTTCTATTTGTTAACCCGTTACCAGATCAACCGCCATTTTGTGTTGCGGTTGGAATACGACAAATGGCGGCGCAAATCCGACGATGCGACCCAGCACCGCCTGGTGGGGACGCTGGAGTACCGGCCCATTTTTCCCTTGCGCATCAACCTGCGACAAAAATACCAGGGGCGGGAGGTGCAGAATAATTTAACCCTGGAGTACTTCGAGAATTTTGAATTCCGGGGCACTGTGCGCATGCGCCTGTCCCGCTACAACGAGATTGGTTTCCTTTACATGAACTCCCTGACCAAATTTCGTCCCCGGCCCCGCTTCTCTTTTCCGGTGGAAACCGGCGAAGAATACCGTTACAGCAATGTGAACGGAGTCGTCGGATCGCCGGCGGAAGCGCTGGGTGGATTTTTCACCCACAATTTCAATCGCTGGCTCAAGCTGAAAGGCTTTCTGGGATACTACAAAGGGTTCTTCTGGAATTTTGAAGACACCCAGTTTCAGGTAATGAATAGCCTGCAGGGAGCCATGCGGTTCTGGTTTTCTATTTACTCCCGAATCAACTCGCAGATCAGTTTGCGGGTTAAATACACCCGCGATTATCAGTTTCCGGTTACCTACCTGCAGGCGCGCAGCTCCAGCAATCTGCCCCTGCAGGGCGGTGGAAAATATTACCAGACCGATTTGTATCAACCGGTCCAGGACTTTTTGTATCTGGAATTTAATTTTCATTTTTAGCAAGAAACAGGCTCATTCTGCAGGAGATTTGAGATATGAAGTATCAGGTTTTAACGATTTTGATCGGACTTTGGTTGACGACGTTGGGGTGGGGACAAAATTACCCCACTTTTCCCATTGGCGAAAATTGGCATTTCCCCGACGCCCGTTCTCTGGGATTAGGCGGTGCGGGAAGCGTCTCGCAAGCCGAGCCGGGAGCCATGCTTTTCAATCCGGCGGCGCTAACCCAGATCGGGAACAAGATGTTTTTGACCTTTACTCTTGGTGGTCGCAAATTCGAAGAACGTCGTTCTTTTCCCCTGTATGATCGCTTCGATGGCGTGATTGGGAACGGAATTTACGTGGAGAACAACAACTGGTATTTCCAACCCGAGGGAGCGGTTGCCCTTCCCCTGCCTTGGGCCCGGGCAGTTGTTTCGCTGGGTTCCTATCTGGAAAGCGACCAGGATTACCGGTACGATGAAGAGGTTCGTAAAAACATCTTCGGCGATTCTCTGATGGCTTACAATCAGATTG
>JAJRXE010000161.1 GCA_024276455.1 Calditrichota bacterium | reverse complement strand
TTGTAATGGCCATTTCCTGAATTTTGAGAGCGGCCTCGTTGGCAATTCCCTGAAAAGGTCCCTGTCCCAGGAATACAAAATTTTCAATTTCCGGGTGGGAAGCCATTTTTTCGAGGAACGGCTCGTATTGCCGCATAACCGCTTCGCTTTCCTCCGGCAGCACCTGCAAGCGGGCCTCCAGCTCCGCCTCCGGACGAACCTGCAATCCCAAATAAATCAGGCTCAACAGCATGGTGGTAAACGAACCGGTCATCACCACGCTCTTTTCCGTGTGAAAGGGAAATTCAATCGCAAAATTACTCTGCTGCACCAGGGGCGAATCCGGATTACAGGAAACCGCCAGGGTGGGAAAGGCAAATTCGGTGCGGACTTTTTCCGCCGCCTTTAATATTTCCGTGGTGGTACCGGAACGAGAGATCGGCACCATCAGGTAATCTCCGGTACCGTTAAACACCGTTTCCGAAAAAATCAAAATCTCGGAGGCCGGCACCGCCTTGGTCCGAATGCCGGTCAGCATTTCAAAAATCAAACTGGCCGCTTGAGCCAGGTAATAGGACGTTCCGCACCCCGAAAACACCCAGGTGGCGTTTTTAAAATCTTTCCCAATAATTCGGTATTTTTCCGCATTGCGAGACAAAAATTGAAGGGCGCGCTGCCATTCTTTCTGTTGACGCATAATTTCGCGGTAAGTCAGGCTTTGATTCTTAGAAATAAGCTCCATGCATATCATCCTTCCCGGCTTTGAGGTAAAATATTGGTTTAATCCATTCCAACAGCCTTACGAATACTTGCGTTTTGTTTCAAATATAAATTATTCGAAATATTTTTGCAAGCATTGATTTGAATAATTTTACCGTTTCAAGCTCCTCAATGCGGTCATTGCCTGATTTCCTCCGGGAAAATCAGCGCTCAATTCGGCAGGCTGTGGGAAAGTGTATGGCCTTATTTTCTTTTTAAAAAGGGTAGTGTTTTAGTAAAGAATCGCTTAATTTAATCGAATATTAATATTATTTAGCGCATTTTGCGTAACAATCTAAAATATGAATGGGTTTAGCATGAACCGCTATTTGGGGAGCAGCTTTTTATATATTTTTGTTTTCTTTCATTTTCTTTTCTCTCAACAATACTATTTTCGTCACTACACCATTGAGGATGGTCTGGCTCAGTCTCAAGTCCTCACCATTATTCAGGATAACAATGGCTACCTGTGGCTGGGTACTCTGGACGGCCTTTCCCGATTTGACGGGTTCCAATTCAGAAACTTTAATTTGAAAGACGGATTGGCAAAAGTCGATGTTTCGGCATCTTTTAAAGACCGCCATGGGAATATCTGGTTTGGTCACGAACACGGAGGCATTACTGTTTACAACCCGGCAAACAAAACCTTCCGGAAACTTACCGGGGGGGAGAATTTTCCCCGCAGCACCATCATGAGCATTGCGGAAGATCGGCAGGGAAATTTGTGGTTTGGCACCTTCCGTCTGGGCGTTTACAAATACAACGGTCGCACTTTTGCGCACTACGACAGCAGCAACTCCGGCCTAACAGGAAAAAGAGTAGGCGCTCTGCTGGCTTTACCGGACGGAACGCTCTGGTTCGGTCACGACCGCGGTATTACCATTTTACCGCCGGGAAAGGAATTTACCGCGGCCAATGTCATTCAGTTGAACGAAAATTCCGGCCTGCCCCGGGACTTAATCAATTCCCTTCTTCGCGACCGCCGGGGAAAAATCTGGGTCGGCACTCAAACCCACGGCGTTTTTGTCTTCAGTAACCGGACTTCGCAAGCAGTGCCCCAATTGCAGGCCCATTTCAATACCGCCAATGGCATTGGTAGTAATTGGGTCACCCAATTGTTGCAGGATTCCAGGCAACGAATCTGGATTGGCACTTTTGGCGGTGGGGTTACCTGCTACACCCCTGAACCCCGCGCTCCCCTTCGGGGACAGTTCGAAATCATCAACGAAACCAGAGGGCTAAAGAACAACCGGGTGGTAACCATTTACGAAGATTTCGAAAAGAACCTCTGGATTGGAACCTATGGAGGGGGCCTCTTCCAGTACCTGGGGAAAAGATTTACATCTTACGGGATTGAGGAAGGCCTGCTGGACAACGCCGTCTGGTCGATTTTCCAGGATTCCAGGGGATTCTATTGGTTTGGGACCGAAAAAGGCATTAGCCGAATTTCCGCCATGCGACCCCCCTCTGGTAAACCTTCCCTCACTTTCCGCACCCGGGCCATCGTTCTGACCATCAATGAAGATCAAAGGGGTAATATCTGGTTCGGCACGTTCGGAAAGGGAATTTTCTATTACGACCGGCAAGAGGGGCGTTTCTACCACCTGACCGCCCCGCTGAACACCCGCTCCCGCTACATCAGTCAAATTTTGCGAGACAAACAGGGCTACCTGTGGATTACCACCTTTGAAGGACATTTATTAAAATTAGATCCCCGGAAAAAGCGGTTTGTGGGAGGCGCTCCCCTATTGACATTCGATTTTGCCATTTATGCCTCCTTTCTAGATTCAGAGGGAACAATCTGGCTGGGAACAGAAAGCGAGGGGTTGCTGAAATACCGGCACAAACAGCTCCTTCGTTTGCGGGAAAAGTTCCCTCAAATATTCACCACGGTGAATAGTATTTGCCAGGATGCCGACCGGCGCATCTGGTTCTCGACACCGGGCGGGGGACTTTACTGCCTCGACGGCGATTCCCTGCGCCATTACACTTCGGATGACGGGCTCAGCAGCGACAACCTCTATTCCGTGGTAGTGGACAAACGCAACCACATCTGGGTGGGAACATCCCGGGGTGTGGACAAATTCGACGGGAAGCGATTCATCCACTACGGAAAGTCGGACGGTTTTACCGGAATAGAAGCGAATCAGAATGCCGCCTTCCACGATTCGGAAGGGAATATCTGGTTCGGCACCATCAACCGCGCCTTTTGCTACAATCCCGAGGAAGAATACGCCGTCGACGCACCCCCTTTGACCCACCTCACCCGGCTGGAACTCTTTTACCAGAACACGCCCCTGAGGCCCCGGGCAAAATTTGCCCCCCATCAAAATTTCCTGACCTTTCATTTCATCGGGATTAGTTTTACCAACCCAAAGAAGATTCAATACCAGTACCGATTAGACGGATTCGAGAAAAACTGGTCGCCGCTTACTTCGCACAATTTTGTGACCTATTCCAACCTACCCCCGGGTAATTACGTGTTTAAAGTAAAAGCCTGCAACGGGAATGGCGTGTGGACCGCTCATCCAGTGGAGTACGAATTTACCATTCTGGCCCCGTTCTGGCGAACCTGGTGGTTCATTTCCCTGATTCTTCTTGGCGTGGCGGCCGTTGTGGTTGTGGGCCACAAGCGGCGGGTTCGCAATATTCAAACCCGGAGCAAATTGCTGGAGAAAATGGTTACGGAACGTACCCGGGACATTCTGGAAGCTAAACAACGAACCGAGCAGGCGTTTAAAGCCTTACAAGAAAGCGAGGAAAAATTCAAAGCGCTGGCAGAATCCACCGCCTCGGCCATTTTTATTTACAAAGGCGCTAAATTCTGTTACGTCAATCAAGCAACCGAAAAGATTACCGGTTACCAGCGAAAAGAGTTGCTGCAGATGAACTTCTGGGATGTTGTTCATCCGGAATTTCAGGAACTGGTAAAAACCCAGGGGTTGGCTCGTCAGAAAGGTAAAAAAATTCCCTCCCAATACGAATTTAAGATTCTGACGAAAAACGGAGAGGAACGCTGGGTGCACTTTTCGGCCACTAAAATTATTTACGAAGGAAGTCCGGCCGCCCTGGGCACCGCCTTCGACATTACCGACCGCAAAGTCGCCGAGGATGCTCTTAAAGAAAGCGAGCAACGCTACCGCCTCCTGTTCGATTTGCTCCCTTTCGGCGGAGAAGTCCTGGACAGACAGGGCTACATTCGCGACTGCAGCGCCAGTGAAACCCAACTGCTGGGCTACAGCCGCAAAGAGCTTATTGGGAAACACATCACCGAGCTGTTAGACCAGCAATCGCGCCAAGTTTTCAAACAAAATTTCCAGATTCTATTGAATGGAAAGGCTCAGCATGCCGAAATCGTCATGGTGCACAAAGATGGCCGCAAATTGCACATTTCCCGCGCCGCAACCCCTCTGTACAACAGCCAGGGAAAACTCATCGGTATTCTTGCTTTGAACGTGGACATTACCGAAAGAAAAAGGATGGAAGAAGCGTTATTAGAGGAAAAAGAACGGCTGGCGGTAACGCTACAGTCGATTGGCGACGCCGTGATTGCCACCAATGTGGACAATCGAATCATGATCATGAACCGAGCGGCCCAGGCGTTAAGTGGCTGGAAACAGGAAGAAGCACTGGGCAAAAAATTAAACGAGGTATTCAAAACGTTTAACGGAAAAGACTATTTGCCCATCACCGGTGTGGCGGAAAAAGCCCTGAAAAGCGGAAAGAAAATTCTGAATCCCGGAGAGGTGCGGCTGATTGCCAAAGACGGTACCGAAAAGATCATCAACGAGAGCGCCGCCCCCATTTACGATCCTTCCGGCAATATCATCGGGGTGGTGGTGGTGTACCGGGACATTACCGAAAAAAGGAAATTGGAAGACGAACTGTTAAAAATGCAAAAGCTGGAATCCCTGGGAATTTTAGCGGGTGGCATTGCTCATGACTTTAACAACATCCTAACCGCGATTATGGGGAATCTTTCGCTGGCGAAAATGCAGATCGAGCCGGATCATGAAATTTTCCAGCGGCTGGTCGAAGCCGAAAGAGCCACCATTCGAGCCAGGGATTTGACCCACCAACTGCTTACCTTCTCTAAAGGGGGCGCGCCGGTGAAACAAACCGCCTCCATTGCGGAAATCATCAAGGAATCCGCCCAATTTTCTCTGGCGGGCACCAACGTTAAATTTCACACTCATTTTCCATCTGATCTGTGGACG
>JAJRXE010000160.1 GCA_024276455.1 Calditrichota bacterium | reverse complement strand
AACGGGAATTGCAGCTGTACAACAGGCTCACTGTGATGTTGACCGGATGTTTCACCGGATGTCCCAGAATTCGAAAGGCGTGGTAAGCCGGTAGTTTGGTCAGCAGGAGTAATTGTTTCGCGAAACCACTCATATCAGGGAACCTCGGTTAATTTCCCGATGTACCGGGCATTTACCAGGGAAGTAAAATGCCGGGGAGAAAATTGGAGAAATGGTTCAAACCGTTGACGCCGATTTTAAAAAGTGAAAATCACCCGCCCGTTTTGGCGAAAAACGGGCCGAATCTCGGCGGATAAACTACCTCCTTTTTTACCCGCCAGGTATTTCAACCTTCTATTTTACAATTTGCAGTTTGCGGACCAGGGTTAAACCGTTGTAGCGAACCCGATAAAGATACACGCCGGAAGGCACCGCCAGGCCGTTTTCCGCCACCCCATCCCACCGGAACAGATGGTTTCCCGGCCCCGGATTTTCCAGCCGGAAAGATTTAATTTTTCGTCCCAGCAGGTCGTAAATATCCAGTTCCAGGTTACCGCCAGCGCTGGGAGCCTCCGGCACTTCCACGGGAATGACGGTTGTGGAATTAAACGGATTGGGGTAATTTTGTCCCAATTCGAGGGTACGAATGCCCGCCAGGAATTCCTCCGAGGTATTCCCCCAGTACTGCACCGTTAAGGGGCCGTGTTCCGTTTTTCGATGGTCGAAGTCCACGTTGACCAGTTTGTAATAATAGGTTTCCCCTGGTACAACGACCTGATCCAGGAAGCGGTAATCTTGGCGGGCGGTGGTATTTCCCGCCCCGCGCAAATCCGGACGAGACGCGTAGTCTGCAATTAACACATACTGGCTGTCCGTCCGGCTGGCCCGCCAGATTTCGAAACCCAGATTGTTGGTTTCGCTGGCAGTGCTCCACCGCAATTCCACTCCATTTTCCAGGGAAGTGGCCTCGAAAGCCAACAGCTGCACCGGCAGGGGATTGTCTGTGGTGCGGGAACCGAGCGTCCAGTAGGTAAAGGTCTGCAGCTCGCTGGTTAGCCCGTCCACGGTGATTTTCCTGTTCACGGCATCCACGGTCTGGCTGCTGCCCGCAATTACCCACTGTTCAGTCGCTTTGTTCCACCAGCAAATCACCAGGGCGGCATCGTTGTCCACGGCACTCCATTCGTCCACCACCCCACTGCCGTAGTAAAAATCGATACTGGCAGTGTAACCGGTTTTACGGGTGGTGATGGTGTAAAAGCCCTTTTGAGCCAGATGGTCGATTCCGGCTGCTAATTGATTTCGATTTGGCACCCGGCCGGCATTGTAAAATACTGTTACCGAATCCGCCGTACCGGCGCTAAAGTCAATCACCACTTTGCCGGACCAGAAAGAGGCCGGGGGGGCATCACCCACCGCAATAAGTTGATCGTCGTCCTGCTGATTTTCCCACCAGGCCACCTCGTTGTCGTCCTGAGCGCTTCCCACGATGTCGGTGTCCCCATCGCCGTCCAGATCCAACGGGTGGGTAAAATAGGCGTAGGTAAAGGTGTTGGTTACCACGTGTTCCGTAAAATTCTGATTACCGTCGTTCTCGAACCAGGAAATCTGGTTCAAACCGTCGGCGGCTGCCACCACATCCATGTCGCCGTCGCCGTCCACGTCGGCACCTTTGGCGTTGCGGGCGTTCCAGAAATTGCTGGCAATCACCTGCTCGCTACCGAAGGTTCCGGTGCCGTCATTGGCCCACCAGGACACCCGGTCGTCAGTAGAATTGGCCGAGCTATTTCCCCAGGCCACCGCCAGGGCGTCCAGGTCACCGTCGTTGTCAAGGTCCACCAGCTCCACGCTGTTGGCCCCCAGATAGGCGGATTGAATGCCATGTTTCACCCAGCCGCCGTCCTCCGGGGTTCCATCATTTTCCCACCAGCTCACATCGTCTCCACCCCAGAAAGCACCGCCCAACACGTCCACATCGGCGTCGCCATCCACCCGGCCGGAAACAATGTCCACCGCATTGGTGTAAGCAGTGGTGTTAATCGTGTGTTCAATAAAATTGCCTGCGCCGTCTCCCTGAAACCAGATCAGGCGATTTTCCGTGTCGCCGTAAGATGCCAGAATATCCAGAAAGCCATCCAGATTCACATCCGCCACCCGGACGGAGTAATTGTTGGGCGCCGGGGCGGTGCCCACACTATCGACCACCCACACCCCGGACTGATATTGCCAGAAAGTGATTCGCCGGTTGTCCTGGGAACTGGCCACAATTTCCAGAAACCCACCCGGAACCAGATCCGCCGCGTACACCCCGCGAGCCGTCGGGTAATCGGTGGTAATGGTGTGAGCGGTAAAGTTTTCCAGACCGTCATTTTCGTACCAGGCGAGGTTGGCCTCCAGCGTATCGGTATTGCTGGCCACCGCCACCACGTCCAGATCGCCGTCCTGATCCAGATCCACCGGAATAAATTTTTTGGCCAGAAGCAGCGAGGTAGTAATGGCATGCTTGCTAAAACTAACCGTTCCCTGGGCGAACAAACTTCCCTGCCAAAAGAACAGGAATCCTAACACGAAAGTGACGTAGCGGAATCTCATTTTTGCCTCTCATCCATTTTGCCAAAACTACGAAATTTAGCAGGCAACATTGTTGCGCCGAGTCAAATTTAATTTTTTTGCCAGCAAAATGTTGCTTCCGTCCGCCTTAAAAGCGGCTGCCCGATTAACGGGTCAGCAAATCCACCACTCCTCCACCAGGCGACCTGCTTGCGCCCGATTCTTCCTGGCAGGGGACTCAGGAACGCAGCAGCGATTTCACCAGTTTTTGCACACTTTCTCTGTCCAGCCAGTAAAGCAATAGTAAGTAAACCACGCCGGCCCCGGAGGCATAAAAGAGAAATTGCCAGGTAAACCGCTCGGACAGCGGCACCCAGTGGAAAGAGAAAATCAGTCCCAGGGCGGCGGCAATGAGCGCCGTGGCAATTACCGGCACGCGAAAGAAACGCATTACCACCGGCAGCGGCACTTCCAACCAGCGGAACACGGTCCATTCGCCAAACAAAAAAACGGCACTGAGCAAACCGGCGTACCAGAGCACCACGGCAGACATGCCCAGCCGGGAGAACAGAAGAATACCCGGAAACAGGAACAGCGAGATGAGCAAGTTCAACAGCATTTCAAAGCGGGGGCGCCCCAGGGTCATGGAAACCAGACTAATGCCGGTCCAGAGGGCGCGCACCAGCCCCACCAGACTCAAAATCTTTAAATACGGAATCGCCGCCAGCCACTTTTCCCCGTAAAAGAGCCGTACGAACGGCCCGGCGAACAGAAAAAGTAACACAAAAAACGGCAGAGTCACCAGCAAGATGATCAACTTGTAATTGAGGTAGAAAATCCGGTAGTCTTCCAGATCGCTTTGCAATCGGGACAAAATGGGGTACATGACTTTCCTGATGTTTTTGGCAAAACGCTGGGTGGGCAGGTCAATAATTTGAAACGAGAGCGAGTACAATCCCAGAGCGCTGCTTCCGAAAAATTTGTTGATGAACACATTCATCAGGTTGAGATTCAGGAAGTTGAAAAAACGGGTTCCGAACACGGCACTGCTGAAATGAAAAATGTCCCGAAAGACCGCCCAGGAAAGGTGAAAGCGGGGACGCCAACGCACTTTCAGCCACAAATAAATCCCAACGAAAATCTGTTCGGCAAAAATGCCCACGACAAAGCACCACACGTTGCGCCACAAGAAGGCAAACAGGAGGGTCAGGGCGCCGTACCCCAGCATTCCCACACTCTCTGCAAGTGCCAACCCCTTGAAATCCAACCGGCGGTTTAACATGACGCGGGGTAAAATATTGACGGCACTCAGGGGAATCACCAGACTGAGCACTTTAATCAAGGGACTGATTTGTCCACTACCAATAAGGGTGGCAAAAAAGTGGGGCTGAAAGAACAGTCCCGTTGCCAACAGGAAAGAAAGAATGCCCAGGCTGGTAAACGCAAACTGGTAGTCTTTTTCGGTAACCTCCTGCTTTTGAATCAGGGCCGGAGCAATGCCAAAATCAATAAAAACCTGAATCAGCTTAATAATGACCAAAGCAAGAGCAATCTGACCGAACTCCGTTGGGGTCAGCAAACGGGCTAACACAATGGTTACCGCAAACTGAAACAGGCGAATCAGGATTTCGGCAAATCCAGTCCATTTTACTCCCGAAATGGAGGACTTTTTGGAAAATTCGTATTTATTCTCAGGTGGTTGATCCATTTTGATTTCGCGTTGGACTTAAAAGGTAACCGCAGGCATTAGGCCAGCGATATTTACGTAAACGGAAGCTCGCGTCTTTTCTAATTCTTAATTCAAATACCTGACCCGATTTACAAGGCAGCAAAAAAGAGCCACTTAAACACATTGAGGCGGTTCACCGCCTTCCAGATCTCCTATTTTCCGATTTCAAATCCCGCCGTTTTTGAGTTTCTCCCCGGGAAAAAACAGCCCGGTTCCGATTATTTGCCCGACCAATCCCTTGGTAACGATTCCATCCAAAGCATCCGACTCCGAAGAAAGGTATTCAATTGTTCTCTCAGACAAACTGTTCCAGGAAACGGACAATTTTTACCGGGTCGTGTTGGGCCTTTAACTGTTGACTCATTTTTTTTACCCGCTCCCGGAAAGGCGATTTTTCCATTAACCTCAGAAACATTTCCCGGAAGGTACTCGTTTCCAGGGCGAATTGAAACCCGCCGCGCATGGTAAATTTTCCATAATAGGACTGAAATTCAACCGTACGGTACGGTTCCGCGGCAATGGGCATCACCACCCCTGCTCCCAATTTTTCCAACCGCCGGGCATTGCCCTCCTGCTCGCTGTGAAAAGGCACCACCAGCGAGGGGACTCCCCACCAGAGCGATTCCAGAGTCGTCCCGTAGCCGCCGTGGTGAATGATGACATCCAGATTGGGGAAAATGGTAGAGGATTCGATCCATTTAAAAGCCCGCACATTGGGCAAGGGGTTTTTCCGCAGATAGGGTAAAATCACTTCCCAGGGATCGGAAAAAATAACCTGAAAGGGCAGGTCCCGAAATATTTCCAACAAGAACCGGTAGTAGCGCTCCACCTGAAGTTTCACGGCGCCCCCACCAACGGTGATGTAAATTTTTCGCGGATGCGCTTTGGGATCTTTGCCCAGCATTTGCTCATTGTAATCGGAATGCACCCGGTAACCGTAAAACAAATGGGGGGCGGTCGTTTCTATTGGCTCCACCTGCGGATTTCCAGGTATTAAATAACCGTCTCCTTGCAGTAGCCGGCAGGCCTCCCGGGGCGTTTCCAATTTTAAGGTCTCTAATAAAGGAGCCAGAGCCGCCAGAGCCGGGGGAGCAATCAGCTCCGGCGAGGGTTCCTTCCACCAGAGAAAATGGGGCGCTTCGGGGAATACAAAGTAGCGAATAATCTGCACCAGCGGAATTCCTTCGCGGCGGCTTAAAGGGAAACTAAGCAGATGTCCGTCGCCAATCAGTAAATCCGGTTTCCAGCGTTGCACCAGGCGCCGCAATGCCCGGAACCGCCGTTGAACAATACCGGGAGTAAAGTACCCGTCGCGTAACACCTGGTAATTCAAACTGTGAAATTCCCAGAAATAGGGGAGTTTTTCCAGCCCGAGTGGGTAGTAGTGAATGGGAGCGATTCGAGCCCGCAGGGCTGTTAACCACCGGTCGCGCGTGACGGGAATCCGGAATGCCTGGAAGGAGGAAGGAAGGTGCAGGGCGGTTTGATCGCGGTGGTACACCACCCCGATTTCCCAACCGCGGCGAAAAAGAAGCCGGGCAATTTGCACGGCCCGGCGCAGGTGTCCTAATCCTCCACCCAGATCATTGGCGAGTAACAACGCTCTTTTTTTCTTCATGGTTGCGATCCATTCCCCTTTTCAAAATCTTCACCAGGCCGCTGGCGCCATCCACAGCAATTTGGTCACCGGTGCGAATGCGGGTGGTGGCATCCGGCACCGCGGCCACCATGGGCACGTTGTACTCTCGGGCAATAATCGCACTGTGCGAAAGGGCTCCCCCGATTTCGGTGACCACCCCGGACGCCAGAATGAACAAGGGCGTCCAACCCGGATTGGCCGAATGGGTTACCAGGATTTCGCCCGGTTTCATCTGCTCGGCTTCGGCGAAGCTCTCAATCACCCGGGCACTTCCTTCCACGTATCCGGCGCTACAGGGAATGCCCCGCAATTCGCCCCGGTGTTCGGTGGTCCGCTCTACCGGCCAATGAATCGTTCCGCGAGCCTCAATCAAACGTCGGGGATGCGATTTTTTCCGATTCCGCCAGTAAATTTTCTGGCGCGGTTGCACCCGGAAACGCTTTAGCTCTTCCGGAAAGATTGCCCCTTTTTCCAGTGTCTGCACAATTTCTTCCCGGCGAAGAAAAAAGACCTCCTGCCGTTCCGCCAGCAGTCCTTGTCGCTCCAACCATTCCCCAATTGCCAGGCATTCCTGTTTTAAGGCAAAGTGGAGATGTAAAAAACGCTGTTTTAAATTTTCCCGATTGCGGTGAAAAATGCGGGTCCAACGGACCAGCAGGTAAATGAGCGAACCCAGCAGCGGTTTTTTACGGGCAAGGAAACGCAGGTCGCGTTCCTGATGCAGTGACGCGTTGCCCAGCCCTTCCTCCCCTTCCAGCAATTGTGGGGATTGCATTAAATGAAAGAGCACCTTCAACAGGCTTTCCGGGTCTTCCGCCCAGCGGGGGTGCGACAATTCAAATTCCTGGTCGGACATGTGCCCGTACTTCTCTAAAAAGCGATTCACCAACCGTCGGATTTGGGGATCGGTGCGACAAACGGTGAGAAATTTCTTCAGCTCGGAGGGAATTTCCCCTTTTTCCCGGAAAAGACGGCGCATTTCCCCGGCAATTTCCCGCAGATATTCCCCACTATGGGCCGATTGCACCTGACCGATGTTAGCAACCAATCGCTCGGCATGTAGCTGAACGCCCGGCAACGTCACCCATTTCAACAGGGTCCGCACCACCTGAAAGAGTATTTCCCCCAGAAAGGTATTGGCCACATGGAGTTGCATGACTCGTTCTTCTTTCCGAACCAGAGTCAGGAAACGGTCCAAAAGGCGTGCGGGTTTCTCTTCTTCCGGTCCCGGCGGAACCTCTACGGCTTTAACGGTAGCCAGCACCTGGCGCGACCGCAACGGAAGCCAGACCAACAAAAAAAGGAAGTTTCCCATTCGAAGGAACAACCGCCCGACTGAAAGAAAGGGCCTGAGAAATTTCCCTCCGGTTTGCCGCGAGGCCACACCGGAAGGAAACATGCTTTTGACGGTGGTCTGAAACAACGTGTGGTTAAAATACACTTTTCCGTCGATGGGACGAAAGAGCGGGCGCCGGTTTTCCGGCCGGGCGCCCAGACGTTTCAGCAGCCAGAAAAAACTGCGATTGGTCAGGGGACCCAGAATATCCCAGGTCAGCGGAGTGACCACCTCGGGTAGCACTTCTCCGGTATTCTCGTCAGTCCAGACGGTAATTCCAGCGGGTTTAACGGTGGTAACCGGACGAGCCTGCAAGATAAAAATCTGATCGTCCCACATGGCCCATTCCACATCCACGGGATAGCCCAGATACTGCTCTAATTTTATTACCTGGCGTGCCAGCGCTATTTTCCAGAACGACACATTCTTCACGGTCTCAATGTTCTCTTTGAAGAAAACATCCACTTCCGGAATATCTTCTCCGCTTACCAGGTGATCCACCGAGCGGCGGGACTCCTCGATGTAGATGACCGCCGGATCGTGGGTAATGGGATGTAAGCTGAAGGCGACACCAGAACGGCGGGTAAAGAGCATCTTCTGCAACACAATCCCCATTTCAAAATTGAAATGGCGTGTTCGGCGCTGGCGCAAATAGCGAATGACCCGCTCGTCAAAGAGGGAAAGCCAGACCTTGCGAATAGCTTCAAACACCTTCTCAATATTTTTTTCCACATTCAACTCGGTGGAAAACAAACCGGCAAACGATTTCTCGATGCTGTCTTCGGCAATGGCCGAGGAGCGGAAAGCAAAGCGTCCGCCTTTACCGGACAAGAGAATTTTCCCCACTTCCAGAACGAAATCATCCGGGAATTTGCCGCGGCGGATTCCGGCCCGCAGGCGGTCCAGACATTCCCGGACATCCCGGCCGCGCTGGAAGTTTCTTTTCAAGCGCCGATATTCCCGCTCCAGATGGTTCATTCTAATAAAATCCCGTAACAAATGACGGGTAATGCAATAACCGCCGGGGACAAAAAAGCCCCATTTAATCAGCTGAGACAGCTGGTGGGCTTTTCCACCGCACAATTCTTCCGGACAAGAATCCGTCAGCGAGATAAGATATTTTCTACTCATCTACTCAAACCGCATTTGTTCAATAATTCCCTGGTAAATTCTATTTTCATGGTCGTAAATACTCACCTTTTCGCGACGATAATCCACATTGGCCAGGTACCGGGTCAGCTTTTTCCCCCAATCACGTTCGTCCAGCCGATAGAAAAGGAATTCATGAAGTTTGCGGGGAAAACGCCAGCCGGAAGGAATCCGGGAAATGAGAAAACGGATTTGGTCGATGGTTTCGCGTTCGTGGATCGGAAAATTTCGGGCGCCTCCATTAACCGGTATTTGAAGCGCATTCTTTCGGAAAAGCACTTCGCCAGGCACCATCTCCATTTCCGCGCCGGCGGAGGTCACCTTAAGCAGCGGAGCAATGACCTGCCCGTTGCGGTAGCTAACCGAACCCACTACAATGGTTTTTTCTGGGGAGTGAAAACGCCCCCAACTCCAATAGCGGGTAAATCGATTGAAGGGTCGATTACAGGCGTTAAAATCGAGATATCCTTCCCCCTGCAGGGGAATTTCCCGTCCCTCCAGACGCAGGAGCCCGCTCACCCGGGAAGCCGGTAAAAAGACTTTCCAGGTAAAACGGGTGTCTGCTTCATTAAAAAGAACCATCTCCCGGGGCTGGTACCGTTCCACCAGTGGTTGAAACGTTAAGTCGAGCGTCAATTCTTTTTCGTTGATCTGCACCCGGATATTGTCTCCATCTTGTAACAAAGAGCTGCGAGCCAGGTGTACCTGTACCGGGTCGGTCTCAAAAACCAGCTCCTTCAGGGGGGCAGTAAATCCGAAATGGGACCGCTTCCCGTTGCGGTAGATGGAGACGTCCAGCAAACCGATGTCGAACGTCAGAAAGAACGGCCGACGGTAAAATACCAGCACCATCACCAGATCGTCGGTCATTAAATCGCAGTAAAACCAGGCGTTGGTCTCTTCCATCGATTTCCTACCGCAGGTAAAGCACTTTTTGGGTAAAACGGATTTGCTTCCCGGCAACCGAGATTAGGTACACCCCGGACGAAACCGGGCGTTGCGAATCGTCTCGACCATCCCACTCCAGATTGACCTTTCCGGCCAGCGGCTGTTTCCGGACTAAACGGCGCACCACCCGCCCGGTGATGTCGAGGACTTGCACGGACAGGGTTGTCGGTCGATCGAGCACGAAGTGAATTTGCAAACGGCTATTAAACGGGTTGGGGTACGCAAGGAATCGGGGAGAGAAATCGTTTCGCTCACGAGTGAGAAAAATTCCGGTGGGATCTGCCGGAGTAAAAATAAACACATCTCCCAGGTAAGGTTGATTGTCCGACCAGATTTGCAGGGTGTGGTTGCCTTCCGGCAAGTTCAAAGACAGCAGAAGGGCCCGGGCGTCGCCGCGCAGCCGATTCCCGTCAAAGGATTGAGCGGTATTCCAGCCAAAATCCACACTATCTACCAGCAAGCGCAGATCGTCGTCCCGTTCTTCCTCCCACACCGGATTGTCCCAGCGATACAGGGTATCTTCCCGGGCTGTCCCGGTCAGATACAGGTAAACCATTCCCGCCCGGCTGAAAAAAGAAATGTGTTTCCAGAGGTAATTACGCTGCGGCGGAGCGTACTCCCGAATTGCCAGCGCCCGGTTTAAGACCACCTGATTGCCGTTTAACGCCGTGAAATCGTAAAAAGAGGGTGCCCCTCTGGCCCGCAGAAAAACGGTATGTTCGCCGGGAGTTAACACCGTGTCTAACAATAAGGTTGTTAATCGACCGTTTAACGAATCGCCCCGCAAGGTACGCGGCGGATTCCAGTCGGCCGGTTCGTTGTCCAAAGTCAGCCCTAATAGTTCAGCCGCATCCCAATTTCCATGATTCTCCGCCCGTCCGGTAAGCAAAAAATAATAATGGCTGCCGCTGGAACTGAAGGTGTAACGCCGAAAATACGGGCCGAAATCATCGGCAAACACCGCCAGGGTGTCCCTGACAAGAATAGTTTCATCGCCGGTGAAATAGGCAGGTGGAGACGTTTCGTCCTGCTGACGGATGTCCACATAATCCATTAACAGGGCGTTTTCCCCGGTCCAACCGTAAGGAATGGGCACCTGCGATTCAGGATAAATCTGATTGTCCACCCAGGCATGGAAAGCCATGGCGACGCGGGGAATGCCGCTGGTTGCGGATCCCAGGCGGAGCGAATCGAGATACATAACCACACTGTCGGGTGTCCAGACGATTTTGTACACGTGCCATTCCTGAATGTCGTGCTGCCAGGACAATTCCGGGCTGACCCATCCGGCGGTGTCGCTTCCGTTGGTTACAATCGCTGTCCACCAGGTGTAAAACGGGTTGTTGGTGGGGTCGCGTTGCTGCATAAACCAGGCAACCTGCAAGGTGTCCAGAGGGAATCCTCCGGTTTGCCAGAATCCCCATCCCCGGGAACCGGGCTGCATGGTGGTGAGCGCTTTAAGGCGCATTTTTACGGTGGCGTAGCGGTAAATATTCTCCCCATTCCAGATGGCGGTGTTACACTCCACTCCATCCAGCGGGTCCACCAGGCGGAAAATTAACATTCCATCGCTTACCTGAGGAGCTTCGGCATTCCCAACCGCTTCCCACTTCCAGTGCGTTCGGGCGGTGCGAAAATCATCCCGCAGTAAAATATTCTGGGAGAAGAGGGGGGAAATCCCGAGTCCGGCGACTAATAAAATGATTCCGAAACAGCGATTCGGAAGGAACGTCATGGGTGCTCCTGATTGTTTCAATGGTGCTTATTTATTCGCAGTCGGGGGGCAAATCAGAAGAAACGCAACGGCTTCCCGGAGGTGCCAATTAGCGAACCAGCAAGAGGCTTTTCGCCTGCGCTTCTCCGTTCATCCGTAGCTGATAATAATAAATTCCACTAGGTAACGCCTGTCCCTGCAAATCGGTACCATTCCATTCCAGATACTGCTGTCCCGGATCTTCGAAGCGAACCGTTTTGCGGTACACCACCTGGCCATTTACCGAGAACACGGTGAACTGTCCTTCCCCGGTTTCCCACACCTGCACCGGAATGCGGGTGAATTGATTGAAAGGATTGGGGTAATTTTGCTGGAGAAGAAATTTGCGAATCAGCTGGTCCGGTCGAAAAACCATTTTGGTGGCTAATTCCGTCTGATTGCCGTTGTAATCCACTTCTTCCAATCGGTACCAATAGTAGCGACCATTTTCTACGAACGGGTCGGTGTAAGAGTAATCGCGGGTAGTGTTGGAATTTCCTGCTCCCGGAATTAAGCGAGGAGTAATTTTAAAGAACTGAAGTTCTGATTCCTCTTTTTGTTCGTCTGCCACCGCTTTGTAAATGTTAAAACCCAGGGTATTAATTTCCGAGGCGGTTTGCCAGTGTAACACATTCGCCTCCCGGTTCACCCGAACATCAAAACTTGCCAGTTCAACCGGGAGGGCTTCATCATAATATTCTCCGTAAATCACGACCCGATAAAGGGTGGGCGTATTATTGGCGTACAAACGCAGGGTGTGATTCCCCTGCAGCAGGGTATCCACAATCAAAACCGATTTCGGCTCGCCAAACAGGCGGTTTCCCCAAAAAGCATAAGGGGTCTGGTAACCGTAGTCCACTCCATCCAGTTCAATTCGCAGATCATCGTCGGCATTGTCGTCAAAATCGGAATACTGGTAGCCGTACCTTGTTGGATTGGGATCCTCGTCCGCGGAAGCCGAAATATAAATTGCCACTTCTCCGGTGTAGCAGGGGAAGGTAATTTCTTTCCACAAATAATCGGTTCCGCCCGGAGCCGTTTCGTTGAAAACCAGATCCCGGATCACTCCCCCGTTCGGCGCCCCGAGCACCGTCACATCGTACAGCAACGGGGAAATATCTCCGTACACGTCCAGGGTTTTGGTCCCGGCCGTTACGGTTTGCTGCAACAGCAATGTTTCCGAGCGGGTACCGGTGGCATCGGCATTGAAAGAATTGCTGGTTTCCCACCCGTAATCCGTGCCATCCACCACAAAGCGAATATCATCGTCGTCACTAATGGGTTGATTTTGCGCATCGAGATATTGTTCAACCCGTCCGGTGGCCAACACGGCAATATTCCCTTCCTGGGCGGTGAACTGGTACTGTTTCCAGAGGTACTGACTTTGTCCGTTACCCATTTCGCGCGGAATCTCCCGCAGAAGCTTGATTCCCTGAGGCGTCTCGCTGCTGTCTAAGGTGCCGCTACTCAATATTTGAACATAATCGAGCACAATCTCGTTTTTCCCGACCCATTCCCGCCGATATATATTAATTTGGCCCGGCGCCACATATTCATACACCAAATTGTCCACCCAAATGTGGAAAGACATTCCCAGGTCGGGAAGATCTTGCGCCACATAAAGCACGGATTGACCATCAATCTGAAAATCGATGAACCCGGGATTACGGGTAATCTTATAGGTGTGCCATTCCATATCGTCGATAGGCGGAGTCAGAGAATCCAGATCGACATAGTGGTGGGTGGCATCGTTAATTCCTTTGGCGGTTTCTGCCCGCCACCAGGTTTCGTTCGTAAGGGTGGAATCGTCTTTGCTGTGCATATACCAGGCTTGCTGCTGCACATCTGGCACCGGTTCGGTGTACCACAATCCCCATCCGCGTGACCCATATTTGTGGGGATTCAACGCTTTGGCCCGGATAACAACCGTACAATACATGTAGGGCCCCCCCACCGCCGGATAACCATCCCACAGGGCCGCGTCACAATAGGGTATAAAATTCGAATCGGGATCCACTAACGAAAAGAGAACATATCCATTTCTGACATCCGGGAAGGGAGTGTTGGGACCGTCGTTGTGCCATTGCCACCAATTTCTCCGCTCCGTTCCCACAAAATCATCCCGTTTTAAGGGAAGTTGAGCCCAGGAGACCGCAACTTCTCCCAGTACCAGCAAAATAATCAACCATTTCAATATATATTTCATAATCCCTTTATGACTCCTTTTAATTTTCCTTCTCAAATTTTTATTACTTCTTCCTGAAATCTTAGCGCATTAAAATCATTTTTCGTACTAACGTTTGTTTGGAAGTAACCAGACGATAATAATAGACTCCGGAACCTACCGGTATCCCACGGTCATCACATCCCTTCCAGACCACCTGGTGAGACCCGGCAGACAGGTAATCATTCAGCAAGGTACGCACTTTTTGGCCCTGCAAATCATAAATTTCCACAACGACCCATCCTGCCCGGGGTACATCAAACGGAATAGTAGTGGCTGGATTAAAAGGATTCGGAAAATTTTGACGCAAGCGGAAGGTTTCAATCGTTAGCGCTCGGTTAACAATATAAATTGGCGCATGTTTTCTCCGCTTACCCTGATAATCCACATCTTCCAAAATGTACCAGTGCACTTTATTGGGAATAACATTTTTGTCCAACCACTGGTAATCGCGGGCGACATTGCTATTTCCCGCCCCGGGTATTAACTGGTTATTAATTTTCTGAAAAGCTTCCATTACTGGCGGAATGGTGTCTTCCGAAACCGCTCGATAAATATTGAATCCCAGATTTTCCACCTCAGATTCGGTTCGCCATCTTAAAAGATGCCCTTCCCGGGTAATTTCCGCCGTAAATAAATTCAACTGCACCGGAAGGCTGGCATCGAAGTTCCCTCCGTAAATCAACACCCGGTACAGCGTGGGGGTATTATTGGCATATAAACGCAGGTAGTGCGTACCGCTCATCAATGTATCGTGAATCAGTACGGTTTTCACCTCGCCGAACAAATCATTTCCATACCAGGAATTTTCTGTTTTCCAACCGTAGTCAGTGTTGTCCAGCTCGATTCTCAAATCGTCGTCCTGACTGTCGTCCACGTTGGGGCTACTGTGGTCGGGTCCCTGGAAAGACCAGCCGGGGTTTTCATCCGCAGACGCAACAATATAAATGGCGACTTCACCGGGTTCCGAAAAAGAGAACTGGTAGGTTTTCCAGAGATAATTATCGCTTCCGGCAGGCGCCGTTTCGTTAGGTACATCATTAACCAGGATCGTCCCATCCCCGGCATTTAAAACGGTAACATCATAAAGAATCGGAGTCACCTGACCATAGAGCTGCAAAGAATGGCTCCCCGAAGATAAGGTAGTGTCCAGCAATACGTTCTTGGTAGCCGTCTGCAATACGTCGCCGTCCCAGCCATACGTTCCTCCGTATCCGTAATCGGTTCCATCCACCAACATTTTCAATTTATCCGGATTGTCGTAACCATCGTATTCCTCGGCTTTTGCGGTCACCAGAATCAGCGTGGACCCTCCGAACGTTTCAAAATTATAGCTTTTCCACAAATACTCGCTTTCACCGGTCCCGATCTCGTTCGGATAATCCCGCAACCGAACGATGCCCGAAGGCGTTTCTGTGTAACTGATCGGTTGCGACCCGTGAATTATTTGAACATAATCGGTCACCATCTCATTGGTGCCTTCCCACCAGGCCCGGTACACAGCCACTTTAAACGAATCCGGATCTTGTGCATCCGGATCGTCTTCCGGATGGTACACCTGGTTGTCAATCCAGTGATGGAAATCATATGGTTCTTCTGGTAAGTAGGTGTCCGACACCATTACCAGACTGTCGTCTGCATAAAATTCGATCCGATGAGTACCGTAGCGGCGAATTTCATAAGTATGCCACCCGGTGAGTAAGTCGGGCGAAAGATCAACCGTTTGCGAAGTACTATAGGTTCTCCCATTTACCTTTT
>JAJRXE010000159.1 GCA_024276455.1 Calditrichota bacterium | reverse complement strand
TAATTCCATTTTCATCGCTTTTTGCAGCAAGTCGCCCCGGTGGGTCCCGGCGAACTCGTGAGAGGGAGAATCCTCCGCTGCGGGCATGTGGCAATCCTGGCAGGTTTGACCGGTTCGTTCAAAATAAGTTTTCCATTCATGTCCCGTGGAACAGACCTCGATGTCGCGGGGCGTTTTCATCTCAGCATGACAGGGCAGGCAAATTTCGCTGGTGTGAAAATAATCCCGATGGGCCACAGGATGGGCATCAACATCCTGGGAAGGCTGGTCGCTGTAGAGAGTGTCCAGATCGATTTTAATGTCACGGGCGTTGTGAAAAGCGACGATCTCCCGGGCACCGTGACAAAATTGACAGGTGATCCCGTCTCGATTGAACGGTTTTTCCGGGTCGATATCCTGAAACACCGTGGACATTGGGGAATGGCAAACAATGCATTTCTTTTTGAGTTTCCCCTGGGTGTCCTGAATAGCCCAGCGGTACATGCCGGCGAACAGGGCGTCCTTTTGTACGGTGGATTGGGCGTGGCGGGATTGACTCCACTGCTGGTAAATCTCTTCGTGGCATTCGCCACAACTGCGGGCGGCTTTAAAATCTTTTGAGTTGGCAAACAGGGCAGCGGTGAGCATGAGCTGCAGCAAAACGCCGGTTCGTATTTTCATGTTGAGTCTCCTTTATTGGTTTCAGATAAAATTTAAACTTTTCGGCAAAAATCTCCAACTTTTGGACGGAAAAAAATTTTTAAATAACTGAATACGGCTCATTTTTATCTTGCCTTTTTGAGATATTTTTTTTATACTCATCTGTGGTTATTTACATAAATATTGTATTTTAATTCACTTATAAGGCCAAATTATTAGGAGGTTCTATGCGTAAGGAGTTACTAATTATCATGTTGCTGCTCCTGTCTTTTTCTCTTAGTTTTGGAGCGGGGTTTGGATTGTACGAATTTGGGGCTAGAGCATCGACGCTGGGTGGAGCGGTTGTCGCTCAGGCCTACGATGCTTCTTCGGTATTCTACAATCCGGCCGGAATTGTTTATCTGAAAGGAACACAGTTCTACGGGGGAGTGACGATTATTACGGCATCTAATAAGTGGGTTGGACCAGCACCGCTTTATTCGGATGAGGTTTTTACATCGGAAAGTCAAATTCATACTCCAATTGGTGTGTATTTAACCCATCGTCTTTCGGAAAAATTCGCCGTTGGTCTGGGAGTTACTAACCCCTTTGGTCTAGGATTGAAGTGGAGCGATGATTTCCCGGGACGGGTGGTCTCTAAGGATGTTGATCTGAAAAGCTTTTATTTCTCTCCGGTGATTGCTTATCAGGTCACTCCGGGACTGAGCATTGGCGGTGGAGTGGACATCGTGTATTCGACGGTGAGCCTCACCCGCAACATTTTGTTCCCGGAAGATTCCCATCCCGGAACCGAAGTTGGGGAATTGACCCTCTCCGGTAACTCCAAGGTCTCTTTCGGTTTCTCCGCCAGTATTCTCTACAAAATGGAGAAACTGTCGCTGGGCTTCCTCTATCGTCACAGTGTAAAGAACGAATTTGACGGGGATGCGGATTTCACCATTTACGACAAATATTACAAAACCTTTTTGGAGCAGACCGCTGGTATTGTGGACCAGAAGGGCGGCACGGAAATTACCTATCCGGCTTTCCTGTCGGTAGGCGCTCATTACATGATTACCGACAGGCTGGGATTGGAATTTGACTACATGTGGACCAAATGGGATGTTTTCGACAAGTTGGTCATCTCCTTCGATAACGAAGATTTGAACACCACGGTGCGGGAGGAGTATTCCAATTCTTCCACCTTCCGGTTGGGGTTGCACTATGATTTAACCGATAAATTGGAATTCCGGGCGGGTTACATTTACGATCAGACCCCCCAGCCGCGCGAATCCATGAGTCCGCTGTTGCCGGATAATACGCGCAACGATTACACCCTTGGTTTGGGTTACAATCTGGGCAAGGTGCAGTTAGACTTCGGTTACATGCTGGTCGATTTTGGCGAACGCAGCACCGTGGTCAATGGCGAGGGAAAGCACTTCGACGATTTCAACGGTACGTATACCGGCCTCGCCCATCTCTTCATGTTTAGTTTTGGTTACTCTTTCTAACAAAATTAGGGAAAAAATCTCAGGAGATAGATTATGAAAAAAGTAGTAGCGTTTTTACTGTTGCTGGGTATTCTGATTTTCTTGGGGTGTGAGGCCAATGCGCCCTCACAAGCCTCCTTGAATATCGTTAAAAACCAGCTGGTGCTTCGCAAGATCGCTGCGGTTGGAAACAGCCTTACGGCAGGTTTTCAATCCTCCGGCTTGATGAAAGAATTTCAAAAACATAGCTATCCGTATTACATTGCGCAGCAAATCGGTAAGGCAGACGAATTCCAGATGCCCTGGGTAGAAGCGCCCGGAGTGGGAACCACCGACACCGATGACCCGACAACCGTTTCCACTCCTTTGTATCTGGATCCGGCCACCGGTGAGATTAAATACGATGTGTATCCCGCAAGTAATGTGTTGGGCTTGTTAAGCAACCTGAATTTGCCCCGGCCTTACGATGACCTGGCGGTGCCGGGTGCCAAACTGAAAGACGTGCTGGAAGCCACCGACCCGGCCTCTTCGTCCAATCCGGACAATTCGTTTTACAGCTTTATTCTCCGGAATCCCACTTTTGGTAACATGACCATGGTGGAGCAGGCCATTTTGTTAAATCCCAGCCTGTTGTTGCTCTGGGCAGGGAACAACGACGTGCTGGGCGCTGCGCTGTACGGAACGGCAATTATCGGGGTAACGATTACCCCCAAGGATGAGTTCCAGGCAGACTTTACCACCCTCTTGCAACAAATCCGCTCCGAGCTGCCCCATACGGCAGTGGTCATGGCAAACATTCCTTACGTAACAGACATCCCCTATGTGAACACCCTGGATATGATTTTCCGCCCGATTGAACGGTTGGGCATTACCTCTCCGGTGCCGGTGGTGTTTGATGCGAATTTACAACCGGTGGTGTTCGATGTGGATACGCTGGGTCGTCCCCTGTATCTGCCTCTGTTGACCGCCGAAACCAATGTGGCCCATGTGTTATTACCGGCACTGAGTGCTTACAAAGACACAGGTTTGGGTGTTCCGGATTCGGCTGCCATGGTCACCGTATTTGGTTTCCCCCCGGCTCTGGCTGCCCAATTGCAGGCGGGCATGGTTGCGGCTGGGCTCACCCCCAGCGGTACACCGATTCCCGGCGATATGACCCTGACGGTGGACGAGTCCGCTACCATTAAGCAAGCTGTGGACGATTTTAATAGCATCATTGCTTCCTTGTCTCAACAATTTCAGGTGCCGATAGTGGATGACAATGCGATACTTTCCCAGTTAAACTCTGCTGGTGGGTATGAAGGCTTAAGCGGTTATTACGTTCTGCTCGATCCGCAAAATACTGCCTTCAGTCTGGATGGAGTACATCCTAACAATGCCGGTTATGCTATGTTAGCGAATGAGTTCATCAAAGTAATCAATCAGAACTTCGGCCTTAGCATTCCTGCCGTGAATGTCGAGCAGTACAAAGGGCAATACGCGGGCGCTGGTAAGATTCACCTGGCTTTGAAGGCGGTGGAACAGGTGAAGAAATTGTTCCCGGTGAACCTAAATTAGCCTAAATAAAAATTCAGTATTAAGTGATAAAAGCCCGGTGTTAACCGGGCTTTTTCTTTACCCAAAACGGGCACCTTTCGAAAAGATGATTCACCCAAAACGGTTAGAAAATATTGGTCCCCGGAGGAACTGCCGGCTGTTAAATAACGTTAAATCAAACTAACTACAACGAAGAGGCAACATTTGGGGTGTTTGTGGTCTGGTTTAAACCGGGAGCTGGAGAAGAAGTTCTGCGAATAATCTTGAAATTACAATCTGGCTGGAGGCCCCCTGAGTTTCTCTGGAATTGGTCAGAAAAAGGTGGGTGGAAATTCCTGCTCCGTGCAGATGTAATATAGTTGCATTCAGATTTTTTTCTGTTAAATTTGATATGCTTTAAATTCTTTGCGTCGTGAAAAATGAATGCTTGAATTTTCTTCCGAATAGGTAAAGTTTTAGGAGAATGTTTCGATTTTTAAAAGACGAGATTTTACATTTAAACTGAATGAGGGATTTATTTTTCCATGCGGTTTTTTAGGATAAACATTTTTCTACTTTTTTTTCTTTCCTTTATTAGCATCCCGGCTCTGGCTCAAGAACAGCGAATTATTGCGATTGTTCCGTTTACCAACGATGGGCCGGTGGCCTACGATTGGGTTGCCCGGGGAATCGAAGAAATTCTGTACGACAAATTGACCAACCTTCAAAATCTGACCGTATTCGAAAAGGTGACTCTGGACCGCTATCTGAAGGAAGTACAGATAAAAGATAGCCAGGATTTGACGGTCAAAAAGGCCTTTAAGCTGGGGCGAGATACCGGTACGGAAATCATCATCGCCGGTAAGTATCGGGTTATTGACGGTAAGTTGTTTCAGACCTTTCGGGTTATTAGCACTTACACCGGGGCGGACATTTATTTGCAGGAATTCCGCGGACCGCTGGCGGACATTTTTCAAATTCACGAGCGGGCGCTGAGTGAAATATTGAAATCGCTGGCTATCCCCCTCACAGCGAACGACCAAAAAATGTTAATGACCCGTTCCACCAATTCTATTAAAGCATTTGAGTATTATTGTAAGGCTTACATGGAATTGAGTCGGGGAGCCAGCATGGATGCGGTGGCCCGTTTTTTTACCCTGGCCATCGAGCAAGACCCCAACTTCTGGGAAGCGCAATACAATCTGGGAGTGATCTATTACAATTTCGATCGCTACGAGGAAGCCCTGGCGCAATTTAAGACGGTAAGCCAGAAAAACCCCCGTTTTTACAAACCCTATTTCGGCATGGGAATTATTTATTATCTGAAAAGAGACAATGCCGAAGCGATCCGGCAGTTCAACAAGGTGCTGGCTTTAAATCCCAAGCACGACCGTTCTCTATACTATCTGGGGCGGGTGTACCTGCGATTAGATTCCCTGGAGAAGGGAATAGATTATTTAATGAAGTCTCTGGAGTTGAATCCCAACTATGCACCCACCTATTTTCAATTGGCGCGGGCAAATATGCGTCGGGAGTGGTACAAAACGGCTATTCAACAGCTCAAGAAATGTATTCAGCTCAATCCGCAAAATTACCAGGCCCACAATCTACTGGGCGAGAGTTATTACCGCCTTCAGCGGTTCGACGATGCCATTTCGGAATACCAGAAAGCGGTGGAATTAAAAAAGGATTACTCCACGGCCTATTTTAATCTGGGAAATACCTACTACAAAAAAGGCGCTCTGGAAGAAATTGTGGATGCTTACTTGGAGATTCTGGAAACCCGTTACTCCCAGGACCAGAGTTCGCCGGAAAATCTGAAATTGGTGAACGACATTCGTCAGCTGCGGAAGAATTTTACCGGCCGTTCGGCGGATGTGTACAATACCATGATTCGTGCTTACCGCAAAGCGCTGCATTATGAGCCGCGATTCTTCGAAGCGGCTTACAATCTGGCTTTAACCTACGAGAACATCGGTCGGCCCGACAGCGCGGAATATTTTTACAAAAAGACGCTGGAGGTAAATCCCAATTTAGTGCGGGCTCACATGCGCCTGGGCCGTCTCTACGAAAAAGAAAAGCGTTACGACGAAGCACTGAAGGAATTCAAAGAAGTGGTAAAGATCGAGCCTTCCTATTTTGCGGATAATCCCCGCCTGGGAGAGGAATATCGTTACATTAATATTGTGGAAGATGTGTTACAGGAGTACCTGACCCGCTACGATCTAAATCCCCGCGATACAAACACGCTGCTGGTTTTGGGGCGAATCTTCAGCAGCCTGGGACGCTGGAAACAGGCGGAAAAATATTACCAGGAAATTGTGCAAATCGATCCTCGCAATCAACAGGCCATGCAGGCTTTAAAATCGTTGCGTACCCAGCGGAAAAAGCTCTGATTGGTGGTTTGCTCTGGAAAGCGGGGGACTCAGAAATCATTTGAAGAGAATCACTCTCCTTAAATAGCCGAATAATTAAGCGCGTCGAATCTTCCACGCGCTTTTTTTAGGCCCGTTGAGGCAGAAGATACGTCTGCCGGTTTCTTCCTTCTTCTTTTAGAAGCCTTCTTTTTGGCCGGGAGAGTTTTCCGTAGGCGGCTTCTTTTCCGGTTCTTCGAAGGAAGGTAAAAATGCTTCCTTGAGAATTTGCCAGATGTCGATTTCTTCTTCTTGTTTGGGCGTTTGCACCGGCATGTTCCCGATGGTGTGCTGTTTGTCAATTTCCTGTAAAATTTCCGAGGGAGTGGAGACCACCGTGCAGTGGAGGCCCGATTTTTGGATTTTTTTCTTCATGTATTCATTGAAACGGGATTGCGATTCAAAAAATATCCGCTCGGAATATTGTTGAGGGAGGAATCCCTTGGTGTTGGCTTCGTAAATGGGGACAATGGAAAAAACGCCCAGATTGGTGGCGGGCACCACCGCCTGGCGGATTCGGTTGCTGACCAGGGTAACTTCAGTGGGATGCAGTTGGTTTTTCTGCAGAAAAGAATCCAACAAAGCCAGCAAGGAACGTTGCGGGTGAGCAACCATGATCTCCCAGAAAAAATCTTTCAAATTAAAAATCCGCTTAGCCCAATCCAGGTGGGCTTGCTGTTCGATTAAGAGGCAGATTTTGTTCGAACGTCTCGCAGAATGGAGCACGTAATTAATGGCGGGTACCGGGTGGACATACTTGGAGTAGTAACGTTTGGTAAAATGGTTCAATTCGTCAATAAAATTGGCGTAATCGCGCTCGGTCAGGTGTTGTTTGGCAATGGAAAAATAGGAATTCGTGTCTTCTTTTTTGCGCAGTAAGGTTTCGTGGGTCTCGATGATTTTGCGAAAATCGCTCCAATCCGGAGAGTAACGCCGCAGGTAGAACCAGAGAATTTCGAAATATTTCAGAATCAGTAAATCTTCATTAAGAATGACATCTTCCAACTGGAAAACAACGATTTTAGCCATGGGTGACCCCTGTAATGTCGGAAATAAATTGGTTAAATTGCCGGAAGGCCGGATATTTTTCTCCTGCTTGCAAGGCCATTTGAACCGCGTGGGTGATGTAACGGAGAAATTTTTCCTTTTTCTGGGTGTGGTACGCCCGGGCAAATGCTCCGGCATCGTGTAGTTTACGTTGAATAACCGTGTAATCCACCTGTTTCGCGTAATCCCCGCGGGAATAAAGGGAGGAGACGTGTAGAGAATGGCGGTAAAAATAGTCCACTAACCGCTCCCGCAACGCTTCCGAAAGATCGACATAGGAATCCCACAATAGAGAGACTAGATCGTAGATTGGGGTGCCACTGCGGGCGTCCTGGAAATCGATGATCTGGAAAGGATTTTCTTGATCCTGAGGGTTGTAAAAAATGTTGCTGCTCTGGAAATCTCGATGGACAAAGATGGGATGTTTGGCGTCCAGGACGCGGCTGATTTCCCGCGCGGCGTCTTGAAAGATTTTCTCTTCTGTTTTGCTAAGATGATGACCGAAGTGCTGCTCGAACAATTGTTGGCGCACGTAAATGTGAAACTCCTCCATGTACTTGGGATAGTCGAAAAAACGGCGAAATGCCGGACAGTGTTTCTCCGGCTTGGCTTTTTCCTGCAAATCGTTTAAAAAATGAATGAGGGCAAAGTAGATGGGCTCTTTTTTGTCCTGATTGGCCGGATCTTTAAAAAATTCATCCAGCGGAATTCCCCGGGCTTTTTCCAGGAAAATCCACCCCTCGGTGCGGTTGATCTCAAACAGACGGGGACGAGAAATCTCGTGGCGTCGCAGGTAGTAGCTGATGTTCATGTAGTCGTCAGCCGTCTGCAGGTGGTCGGTGGGAACCAGCATGAGAATCACCGTCCGTCCCGGAAAGTACTGATTATCTCCCAGAGTCACTTCGAAGAAGCGGCGAAATGAGGCGCCGTCTTCCAGCGGAGTTAACGAGATTTCCCGGATGCGAAAATATTTTTTTAATTTCTCTTTCAGAGTTTGCTGGTCGGTTTTGGATTTTAACGTGTCCATGTCCGTGATTAACATGTTTGATTCCTTTTTTGACCCGTATAAGTTAAAAATTTCTAACCGAATTACCAAGACGTAATCGTCCGGGAGCAATTATTCTTTGTCCGGTTCATTCCAGCTCTTCCAGTTTCCAAGAGCGGTCGAAAAGATGCTCTTCAATCCAGTTGAACTCGATCCGCATTTTGTAGAGCTGATGACTGATTTTTTTCAGTCCATGCCCCTCTTTCGGAAAAGCCACCAGCCGGGTTTCGCAACCGAAGCGTTGTAAGCCGCGGTACATTTCCAGGCTCTGGGGGAAGGGTACCCGGCGGTCGTTCTCGCCGCAGAGAATCAGGGTGGGTGTCTTGGCCTGTTTTACGTAACTTACCGGCGATTTACGCATGTAATATTCATTACGGGTGTAAGGGGGCCCCAGGTGCCAGATTTCCCGGATGAAGCGTACGTCGGTCTGGGCGTAAAAAGAGAACCAATTGGCGCCCCCGGCTCCGGAACAGGCAGCTTTAAAACGCTGAGTGTGGGTCACCAGCCAGTTGGTCAGGTGTCCGCCGGCGCTCCAGCCCATAACCGCCAGGTGCTCGGGATCGGCAAGGTTCTGGTTAATCAGGTAATCGACCCCGGTGATAATGTCGTCGATATCTTTCTCAAAATAGTGTCCGATAATAGCCCGCATGACTTCGTCGCCGTACCCGGTGCTCCCCCGGTAGTTCGGTTGAAACACGGCGTAGCCCTGGCTGGACCACACCTGGGCGTACGTCGTCCAGCTGAAGGCAAAACGATTACGAAAGGAAGAAGCCGGTCCCCCGTGCAGTTGAACCACCAGCGGGTAGGGTGTTTTGTTGGGCATGGCCGGAAGAAGAAGAATCCCCTCTGCCCGGTAGCCGTCGGAGCTTACCCAGTGCACGGTCTCATATCGGGCTTTAATAAATTGGTCCAGCCACTGATTTAAATGGGTAAGCTGGGTGCCCGGTAAGCGTTTTAGTTTCCCTCCAAACACCTCGAAGGGACGCACCGGGGTGGATTGCAGGTACACCAACCAGTCGCGGGCGGGCAAATAGTGCAGATGTTTAATATCCTGGGTGTCGTGGGTTAGTTGTTTAACCCCACCGGCATTGCGGTTCAGTCGGAAAAATTGGGTGTTGACGCCGGTATTGGCGATGAAGTAAATATACTTCCCCCGGCGGGTCCAGAAAAAATCCAGTACCTGGTAGCGAAAGTCGGGCAATAAGTCCGATATGCCGTGGGTAGCCAGATTCAGGAGGAAAATGGAATCCTGGTAGTAGGGCTGCAGCTGGCTGTTGGCGGCGGAGAGAAAACTCAAATAGCGCCCGTCCGGCGACCAGGTCACCGACCGTTCGGTGATGTGGTTCTGGGTGAGCTGTTGCACCGTGTTTTGGGCAATGTTGAAAAGGTAAAGTTCAATGTTGGGGTAATCGTTCATCAGAGGGGTGGGTGCTGCCGTGAAGGCGATTTGCTGCCCGTCCGGCGAAATGGAAAATTCCCACACCGAGAAGTCGTTGTCTGTGAGCTTTTCCAGGCGTTTGCTTTCCAGGCGGTAAATCCAGAGGTGGACCTGGTGGTAATTTTCGTCGACAAAATAGGGCTCTTTTTGCTCTTCGGTTTTGGCCAAACCGGTATCCGGCGCCAGAAAATAAACGGATCGTCCGTCCGGGTGAAATCGGAAATCCTTAATGTCCGCTGCAAAGCTGAAAAGACGGTGGGGCGCCTCTCCCTGGGGCGAAACCAGATAAATGTTGTTGAATTTTTCTTCCTTTTTCAGGAAGGCGATGTACTTACCCTCCGGGTACCAGCGGGCGTGATGGGCACTTTTGTGTCCGCGCGTAATCTGTTTCGCCGTTCCGTTTTCAAGGGCCACCAACCACAGATTGGAAATCCATTCGTCGGCGGTGGTGTCCGCTTCCTGCACGGCCACTACCATCATTTTCCCGTCCGGCGAAAGCCGGGGCGACTGGAGCTGTTTCACCCGAAACATATCTTTAAATCCCAGCAACGCTTCAAAGGCAAGGCTGCGGGTGGTAAGACTTAGCAAAAAAAGCAAGAGAATTGCACTCAAAAGGAAATGGAATCGGGACTTCATTGAGGGACTCCTGTATTGGGGTTAATTTTTTATTTCTGATGTCGAGTTGGTAAACAATTCCAGAATGCCTTCGATTAATCCGGGACGAACCGGTGCGGCGTCGCGCAGAACCCAATCGTACAGTAAATTTTCCACCATGCCGGAAAGCAACACAGCCGAGAGGCGGAGAGAAAACTTGAGCTCCCCGGGACGAGCGGCATAAAACCGGCGGAGGTATTCCTCGTAGCGGGCAATCAGTCGTTCTTTAATCAACATCAGGCAGTGGGCGCTCTGGCGCAGTTCGACGAGAAAGAGCCGGGCGCGGTAGGGAGCGGCGGTAATTGTTTCCAGGTCGGTTTCAATCAGACGTTTCATTTTTTCTTGCGGCGAAGAGGGTGAGCTCAGCGCTTCCTGAAGTTCCCGGTCGTATCCGCTGAGAAAGCGTTCGAAAATGGCGCTCAGAATTTCCTCCTTGGTCTTAAAGTAAAGATAAACCGTTCCCACCGCAATGCCAGCCCGCCGGGAAATCTGATCCATGTTGGTCTGGTTAAATCCCTGTTCCGAGAAAAGCTGAATGGCCGCATCCAGAATGGCGTTCTCTTTGTCTCCGGTGCGAATTCTGGGCATCTTGGACTCCGGTTATTTACCGCCGCTCAATTTAAGGAAAGATTTTGGGCCTGGAAAGAGGCCAGAAAATTTCCTGCCCTCCCGTTGTTCCGGAGAGTGAGGGACAGCTCTGACGGATGCCCTAATTCGCGCGCTTACAATAAGTCCTTAATCCAGGTGAGTGCCGCATGCGCCCGGGGGAATCCAATGGTCGGGATGGCTAATACGGCTACCTGCTTCAGTTTTTCCTCTTCGATGCCGTCTTCCAGCGCCCGACGTACCTGGGCGTGAACGGCCCCATGCGAACCGATGGCAATGGCCAGAGCCAGTTTTACCAAACGCCGGGTTTCATCGTTTAAAATGTCGGAACGGTGGCAGGCTTCTCCCAGGGCCTGGTAAGCTTCGAACACTTCCGGAAATTCTTCCTGAAATTCCAGATAGCTCTTCGGTAAATGGTGACTCATGGACGACCCTCCTCTTCGGTTTCGTTTAAATCTGCCAGAATATATTGGATGGTGCGATGGGTGGCGCCGCGGTGTTTTTCAACAATCTGGAACGCCTTCCGACCGGTTTCCTGCCGGTAAATGTCGTTCAGCAGAAATTTTTCCAGAATCGCTTCAATTTCCTCTGCCTGGTGTACTTCAATCCCTCCCCCGGAGGCTTTCAGAAGTTGCGCTTCGTGGGAATTTTGATTTACCGGACCAAACAGGACCGGAATGCCGTAAGCGGCCGGTTCCAGCACATTGTGAACGTTCTGGCGAAAACTACCGCCCACGTAGGCCGCGTGTCCCACCCCGTAAATATTAGCCAGGACCCCAATCCGGTCCACAATGATGACCTCCTGGTCTTCCAGCCGCTCGATTTCGGAGAGAAGCACGTATTCCAGCGGGGAAATTTCTTTGCGCAGTTCTTTTAAATGATGATCGGTGGGCTCGTGGGGACAAATGATGGTCAGGAACTGCGGAAAACGGCCGTGCAGAGATTTGATGGCCGGAATGAGGTGGTGCTGGTCTTCCGGCCAGGTGCTCCCTGCCACAAAGACCCAACGATTCTGAAGCTTCTCGTGCGGCAGCACCTTTCGTTTGCGCGATTCTTCTTTCCGGTACAATACCTGGTCGAATTTTGTGTCGCCGGTAACCCGCAGCAGCGAGTCCGGTACCAGCTTCAGAAAATTATTCCGGTCGGTTTCCGAGATGGTCAGAATGCGCGTAAAGGAACGGTAAATCGTCTGATGAAAGGGGCGAAACAACCAGAGCAACCGACTGGACTGCTGGTGTAGCGAGGCGTTAATGAGAAAAACGGGGATTCGGAACCAGCGGGTGAGCCAGACCTGATTGGGCCAGACGTCGTGTTTGGCAATAATCCACAGGCGCGGCCGCACTGTGTGAATAAAACGCCAGATGGAGAAGAGACTGTCGAAAGGAGCGTACAGAAACAGATCTACGGACGGAAACGATTTAACATTCTGAAATCCCGACGGCGAGAAAAACAGCACTAGCACGGCGTAGTCCGGTTTTATTTTTTTGAAATCGTTGAGAAACGGTTTGATGTGCTCGAATTCTCCCATGGAAGCGCAATGTACTACGGCAACCGGTCGATTCATCCAGACCGTCCGGTAACGGCGTAGCCGGCAGTAAAGCTGGTATTTTCCCAGAACCGCCTGACGGACTTTCCGATTAAAAAAGGCGGCCAGGTGTACCAGAATAAAGAGCAGCGGCAGAAAGAGTAGATTGTAGATCAGAAAATAGAAAAAAAACATCCGGGGCGCTCCAGAAAGTTTGCAGAAAAATCGTTCTGTTGATTCAGACCTACCGGTATTTTCGGGTACCGTCACCGGTTTTACAACACAAACCTAAAATTAAGCAAAATAATAGTCGTTCGGAAAGAAAAATATTTGTTTCCGGAAAAAAACGGGGCGGATCGGATTCGGGAAGGCCGATTAACGCGGACGAAGAAGCTCGTAGGGGGCACTCCGCAAACTCAAGTAAATGTTGACGTAATTGTCGTAGCGTTCGGCGAAAATTTCCCCTTTTTCCACCGCCTCTTTCACCGCACAGCCCGGTTCTTGAATGTGATTGCAGTCCGCAAATTGGCAATGCTCCTCGTACGGGCGAAAGTCCACAAAATACTGTTTTAGTTCGCTGCGGTAAATGTCCCAGAGGCCTAACTCCCGGATTCCCGGAGTGTCGATGATGTAGCCCCCGAAAGAGAGCGGGTAAAGCTCCACGTAGGTGGTGGTGTGGCGACCCTTCCCGGTTTTTTTACTGGTCGGTCCGGTTTTTAAATCTAAACCGGGTTCAATTTTTTGAATCAGAGAGGTTTTACCCACTCCGGAATGGCCCACCAGGGCCGACACTTTTCCTTTCAGGCGCTGTTTGAATTCCTCAATTCCCTCGCCGGTAACGGCGGAGGTTAGAATGATTGGGCAACCAATTTGGGGGTACCATTTCAGGTAATCGGCGAACTCTTCCCGATTGGCCAGGTCGATTTTGTTCAGGCAGATCAGTGCCTGGAGGTGGTTTTTTTCCGCAATCACCAGGTAACGGTCCAGCAAACCTGATTTAAAAGGCGGTTCTTTTGCCGCCATGATGATGACCATTTGATCGACATTGGTGGCAATGATGTGTTCCCGGTAAGCTTTTCCCTCCACCGCGCGGCTGATTTTCGATTTGCGGGGCAAGATTTCTTCAATAACCCCTTCTTCCTCCGAAATTAACCGCACCAGCACGTCGTCGCCTACTTTTACCGCTCCCTGGTGGTTGCTGGGCAATCCCACCAGACGGCCGCGCACCGAGCAGAGAAGCGTGCGCCCGTCTTCCAGAGCGACGGCATATTGTTTCCGAATGGTGCGAATCACTTTTCCGGTGTACTGCTGGTCTGTTTTCCCCATGAATCACCGTAATGTTTGGTTCCCGCCGAAGGTGTTGCCACCCCTCCCGGTTTGCGGAGGTTTTCCGGAGAACGCCCCCTTCGGGAAACGGGTGGGTTTATTCGTCAAAGGAGAAGCGTTAAAATAGGATTCGTTTTTTCTTTTTCCCGGGCGTTGGGCCGGTGTGGTTGTCGCATAAAACCGTGGGATGGTATTTTATGTTAAATACCTCGTTCAAAATTTTCGGACAATAATTCGTGGCCAGTTTTCCGGTTTCTGCGCAAACCTGCAGACGGATCACATCGGTCGGTTGTTTAAAGGTATCGTCCGGTAAATGCAGGGTATCGTACACGCACTTCATGAAGGTGGCCCAGAAGGGCAGTGCCGCCATGGCACCGGATTCTCCCCGCCCCAGAGTCAATTTCGGATCGTCCAATCCGACCCAGACGCCGGCTGTAAGGTGCGGGGTGAATCCCACAAACCAGGCGTCGGTGAAGTTGTTGGTGGTGCCGGTTTTGCCCGCCGCCGTGCGGTAGAATTTAAATTGGTAGCGTGCCCGGGCACCGGTCCCCCGGTTAATCACGGTTTCCAGCATGTCTGTTAAAATGTAAGCCGTGGCTTTGTTTAAAACTTCGCGCCGCCGACCCCGCTTCTCGTAAATCACATTACCAAAACGGTCTTCAATCCGGGTAATGGAAATCGGTTCCACCCGCACCCCCTGATTGGCAAATACGCCGTAAGCGGAAACCAGCTCCAGAGGAATTACCTCCGAGCTCCCCAGCGCCAGGGTGGGAAACGGACGCAGCGGAGTGGAGATTCCCATCCGATGGGCATATTCCGCCACCACGGCCGGACCGATTTCTTGAATGAGCCGCACCGCCACCAGGTTAATGGAGAGCCGCAAGGCTTCCCGCAGGGTAGTGGGCCCGCCGAACTCCCGATTGTAATTTTCTGGATCCCACCGCGTGCCATCCGGATTGATTACTACCACCGGCTGATTCAAAAACTTATCCACGGTGGTGTACCCATTGTCGATGGCGGCAGTGTAAAGAAACGGTTTGAAGGCGGAGCCCGGTTGTCGCCGCGCCTGCACAGCCCGATTAAATTTGGATTCCTCGAAGTTGCGCCCACCCACCATGGCTAAAATGTGGCCATTGTGATGGTCGATAGCCACGAAAGCAATCTGCACCTTGGCCTTCTCCTGAAACACCGAATCGGGCATTTCGTTCTTTTCTTTCCAGGACTGTAATTTTCGGTACACCCGTTCCTGCAGCTTGGGAAGTTCCCGGGCGACGGCCGTGTCCATGCAGGCCTGGATTTTGGAGTTCAAGGTGGGGTACACGTTCAATCCGTCCTCGTACACGTTCACCCCCAGGGAGTCCTGCAAACGATTGAGTTGCTGCCGGATGTATTCGGTAAAATAGGGGGCAATTTTGCTTCGCAGATGGAATTCTTCCACTTCCAGAGGCAGTTGTTTCAGACTGTCGTATTGGGCTTCGGTCAGGTAACCGGCCACCACCATGTTGTGAAGCACCAGGTTGCGCCGTTTTAAAGCCCGGTCGGGGTGCACCAGGGGCGAATAGTAAGCCGGCGATTTCAACAGCGGAATCAGCGTGGCGCTCTCCTGAATGTTCAGATCGGAAGCGTCCTTGTTGAAATATTTTTTGGCCGCCGCCTGAATGCCGTACACGCCGTGACCAAAATAGGCCACGTTCAGATACATTTCCAGAATTTCCCGTTTGGAATAGGTGCGTTCGATTTGCAGGGCGGTAAGAATTTCGCGCAGTTTGCGGGTAATATTCTTTTCGAAACCAAAGTACAGGTTGCGAGCTAACTGCATGGTAATGGTGCTGAATCCCTGCCGAAAACTCAGCGAAATTAAGTCCACAAACAACGCTTTGGGAATCCGCTTGATGTTAATGCCCCAGTGTTTGTAAAACTCCCGGTCTTCGGTGGCTAACAGCGCCTGAATGGTGTGGTCCGGAATCTTTTAGATGGGAATGTACACCCGATTGTAACGATAGAGTTCGTGGATGATTTCGCCGTCCTCGGAATAAATTCGGGTTACCAGGGCCGGTTCAATGTTCTCTAATTTTTGCAGAGAGGGAAGGCCGCTGATCAGGTAAATCAAATAACCCAGCGAAAGTGCCACCAGAAAGGAAATAATGATGATTTTTCGGTGTGCTTTTAACTTCTGCCAGAAAGATTCGTTTCTGGCCGGATGCGAAGGTAAAGGACTTTGCTCGGATTGGGGACGATTGAAGTTACCGGTCATGGGATTGGTTCAACGTAATTTTGATTCGTTTTTCTTTAATTTATTGATATTTAAACAAATAAAAATAGACAGCTCCGGCTTTTAAAGCAAGCTGTTTTTCCTTTGTTAAACCGTCACAGTTTAACGTTACGCTGCTTCTCTGCACGGAGTTCCCGATATTTTCTTTCCGGTTGCTAATTTTTACGAGGGCCATTATTTTTCCACTTCTTTCTATTTTGGGCTTTGATTTTTCCCCTTCTCGGTTCTATTTTTGGTTTCATGAAGATCGAAAAAGAAGTAAGAAGACGATGCCCATTCAATTGAGAACCCTGGGATTTCTTTTATTGCTTTGTGTAGCCGCCCGGGCTTACTTTCAGCAAGAGGTGAATTACCGCCTGGAAGCGAAGCTGCTGCCGGAATTAAATCGGGTGGAAGGGCGGGAGTGGCTGGTGTATCACAACAATTCCCCGGACACTCTGAATCGACTTTACTTTCACCTTTACCTGAATAAGTTCCGGGAATCCGCTTCCGAGAATCCCGAGAAAATCGGCTACATCGACATTGTGTACCTGCGGGACGCAGGGGGCCGGCGGGTGCCTTTCCGGGTGAATTCCACCATTCTGGAGGCAATCTTGCCGCGCCTTTTACTGCCCGGAGATTCTTTGCAGCTGGAGTTCCGCTTCAATTCCGTGCTGCCGGCTTCCGGAGAACGTTTCGGTTACTACGGCGTCCACTTCGACGTGGGACACTGGTATCCGGTTCCAGCGGTGTACGACCAGCACGGCTGGCACACCGAACAGCATCTGAAAGGGGAGTTTTACCATGAATGGGGTAACTACCGGGTCAGCATCGACGTGCCAGCTGGCTACGTGGTGGCGGCCACCGGCGTGCTCCTTAACCCGGCAGCCCTGCCGGACTCGGTGGAATTCCCACACCGCCGTCCCTGGTACGAAACGTACCCGGACACGGCCCGCACGGTGTACCATTTCCTGGCGCGGCGGGTGCACGATTTTGTCTGGGTGGCCGATCCCGACCTGGTGCTGCGCCGGGTGAAAGCGGGCCGGGTAACCATTAATTTTTTCATTCAGCCCTACCAGATGGAAACCTGGGTAAAGCAGCTTTCCATTGCCCGCCAGGCGCTGGCATTTTTCCAGAAACGCATCGGTCCTTACCCTTACGAGCAACTGAGCGTGGTGGACGGCTACATTACCGCCGGGGGAATGGAGTACCCCAACCTGGTCATCATTAACGACTACATCACCAATTTCCGCAATTTAAGCGCTACCATCATTCACGAAATTGCCCATCAGTGGTTTTTCGGATTGCTGGCCAACAACCAGACCCGTTACGGCTGGATGGACGAGGGGTTTGCAACCTATTTCGAGAATCTGGCCATGGAGAAAATCCTGGGCCCGGTCAGCTACTCCGACGAAACCCGGCAGAGCCGGTTGAGCCGCTTGTTCAACTACCGGATTAACCTCTGGGACGACGAGCGTCTGGCTTACCTGGAGTACGTAAAAAGTGGTCTGGACGAGCCCATCAACACCCCTTTCGACTGGTTCCAGAACGATCCCTACCTGATTTATTACCAGAAGATGAGCCAGGTCATTTCGCAATTGCGTCTGGTGTTGGGCGATTCCCTGTTCTGGGCGGGAATCCGACATTACTACCGCACCTGGCGTTTTCGCCATCCCTACCCGGACGACCTGGTGCGGGCGTTCGAAGCCGTCTCCGGCCGCCAGCTGGACTGGTTTTTCGACGAGTGGCTGAACACCACCTGGCAGTGTGATTATGCGGTGGGAATAGTGAGGGGAAACTGGGAGAAGGATTCCAGCGGGGTGCATTACCGGGCCCGGATTTCTTTCCGGCGGGAGAAGCCCATCGTTATGCCGCTGGATTTTGCGGTCACATTGCGGAACGGCGAGGTGCGCCGCTACCGCATTCCGGTGGACGACGGCATGAGCTTTCCCAACGGTTCAACGGCGCTGCCTGCCTGGCGGTTCGATCAGACTTCCCGGGAAATTGAGCTCCTCCTCCCTGACAAAATCGAGCAGGTAACCATTGACCCTGCGGGGCGTCTGCTGGATGTGAATCCCTGGAACAACCGCACTCGCACCCTTCCCAAAATCTACTGGTACTGGATGCACCGCCAGTACATGTTCCCCCACCCGGACGGCTACACCGTGACCGGTTTTCCGGGAATTTTTTACAATCAGCGCGATGGCGTGCAATTTGGTATTTTCACCCGCGGGAATTATCTCTGGCAGGAATTCGCTCACCGGTTTCGTTTTTACCTGGGAACTAAAAATCTGCAGCCGGACGTGGAGTTTGCACTAAGTCACCCGCTCTACGCCCTGAGCGGGAATTCCACCCTGCAGGTGGCGGCCTACCGCAGCGCCGGACGGGTGGGCGGCGGGCTATCGGTGAAACTTTCCTCCCGTTCAAACCGCCGCCATCGCTCGCTCTCCCTGGGCTGGCAAGCGCGTCATCTTTACCAGTCCGCCTACCTGCCGTACCCCTTTTCGCCGGGAACGGTGAGTTTTCTGGAAATGACCTGGAACCAGAGTCGCTGGGGGAGGCAGTATCTGGCAAACGGTTGGGAATGGGCGGTGCGATTGGAGAATTCCACCTGGGGCAGCGATTTTGCGTACCGCCGCTGGGAGGTGGGGGGCAAAATCCGGCTACCTTTTTTCTTCTCTCGCAAGATTGAAGCCAGTTTTTTTAGTGGCAACTGGGAGGGGAACCCGCCGCTGGAAAAACGCTACAGTTTGAAGGGCACCGAGTTGTACCGCTATTTCGACAATCCCTACCTGCGTGCCCGGGGCACCCTGCCGGATGCCTGGTGGCGGGGCGGTCACCTTAACCAGGCCGGTGGAGGAAGCATCTTTGCCCTTACTTCTTACCAGCCGTTGGCAGAATCCCGCCTGCTGCGTCTGGACGCCCGCCTCTGGCTGGGCAATCCTCTTAACCTGTTCCTGCTTTACCTGCCCTATCTCTCCGAGGTGGATATCTCCGCCTTTACTCACTGGGCCGGGGGAACCAATCGCTGGGAAAAGCTTTCGCTGAATTACGGCGAAGCCGGGTTTTCTATCCACTTCACCCGTCTGCCGTTTTTCTTCGAATATTTTCACCTGAAACGGATCACCTTCGATTTTCCGATCTGGGTAACGAAAAGCATTGACTCGCATCAAATCAATTGGCGATGGGGAATTCGCCTGAGCATAAGGAGATTCTATTAGTGTGGCGATGGATTCAACGAGACACTTTCTGGTTTAACCAGTTTCCGGCTCTGTTCTGGACGGCGCTGCTCTTTACACTGTCTTCGATCTCGAACTTGAAAGCGCCCCAGATTAACCTGGGTTTTGAAGACAAAATTTACCATTTTCTGGTGTACACCGTGTACGGGATTTTTCTCACCCGGGCATTTTACCGGCAGCGGCGTTTTCTGTCCCTGCGACGTCATTTCCTGCTGGCCGCCTTTCTGGCCGGCACGCTCTTTGGTTTGAGCGACGAGTTCCACCAGTCCTTCACCCCGGGACGCGCGGTGGAATGGGGAGACTGGCTGGCGGATACCGTCGGAATCCTGTTCAGTTTGTACCTGGTGAACCGGGTGGGCTTTTTTAAAGCTTTTTTGCAAAAGAATCGTTCCCCGGCGCACTAAATTTTTATTTGGTGGTTTCTTCCTGCCGGAGGAAATAAATTTCGCTGCATTTAAAAGAACTGAAGAATGATGAGAAAATTTTTTAACGCTTTCAAAAGGAGTCAAAAAATGAGTCAGGTAACCGTGGAAGCGGTCAGAGAGAAACTGGCCGGGATAAAATACCCGGGTTTCACCCGGGATATCGTGTCGTTTGGCGTGGTGGACAAAATTGAGGTGCAGGATCAGAAGATCACCGTGGAACTGAAATTCACCACCAAGAGCGAGGAAACCAAAATCCAGGTGAAAGATACCGTCCAGAAAACCCTGGAGGAGGCCTTCCCGGGGTACCAGGTCAATGTGATTGAGGGAACCATTCAGGTGAAAACCAGCCTGGGTGCAAAAGCCTCGGACGATCCCTGGGCCGGCCGGGCGCCCATTCCGGGTATTAAAAATATTGTGGCGGTGGCTTCCGGTAAAGGCGGGGTGGGGAAATCCACCGTGGCCACCAACCTGGCCATTGCCCTGGCGAAGAAGGGGCTCAAAGTGGGACTGATGGACAGCGACGTGTACGGTCCCAGCATCCACATCATGATGGGCATCGAAGATCGTCCCAATGTAACTCCGGAGCAGAAGATCATTCCTCTGGAAAAATACGGCATCAAGCTGATGTCCATGGGATTTCTGGTGGACCGCGATGCGCCGCTCATCTGGCGCGGACCGCTGGTGATGAAGGCGGTGGAGCAGTTTCTCCACGACGTGGTGTGGGGCGAACTGGACGTGCTGGTGATTGACCTGCCGCCCGGAACTGGCGATGCTCAGTTGACCCTGGTGCAAAAGACCCCCATCACCGGCGCCATTATTGTTACCACGCCCCAGGAAGTCGCTCTGGTGGACGCCCGCAAAGGACTGAAGATGTTCCAGAAAGTGGACACCCGGGTACTGGGAATTGTGGAGAACATGAGCTACTTCGTCTGTCCCAACTGCGGGAATAAATACTACATTTTTGGCAAGGATGGCGGCCGGGCTTCCGCGCAGGAATTGGGCGTTCCGCTGCTGGGCCAGGTTCCCATCGAGCCGGAAGTGCGGGAAGCCGGCGACGAGGGCGTTCCGGTGGTGGCGCGGAACCCCGAAAGCGCTTCCGCCAAAGCCTTCCTGGAAATTGCCGAAAAAATTCTTCAGGACGAGCTGTTCAAATAAAACCTATTGAAAATCGTCCCTGATTTTCAGTCATTAGGTCAATGGTCAATCGTTCTTCCCTGGACGTCATTGAAAAATCCTCCCGGATTTTTCCTGGTAGCCGCCGGCCTGTCCGGCTGTGCGCCAGCCAGACGGGCTTCACGTCGGCGCAATTCTTTTCTGTCGTCCCTGCGGGACTCCAATGGATTGGGGGATTCTCCTTATTCCCCGGGTCGAGCCCCAGGGCTATGCTCACCGCGTCCCTGCCGGGACGCCCAATTTTTATTTTGATCCCATTTTTTTGTGGAATTTCGCGTGGTTCGCGGGCAATGAAATTTGTAGACGACGGAGCTTCTGCTCCGTCGATCAACGCAGCAAAAGCCGCGTTGTCTACACCCGGGTGGTTTTTGGAAATTTGTTTGTCTCTGACCAGCATTCCCCGGGGCAAATGGGTGACAGGGCGATTTGTTTTGGATTCATTCTGAATTCATTCGTGAAATTGGTGGGAAAGAAATTCTGTTAGCGTTTTTTTCGGGTCTTTCGCAGGCAAAAATTTGGAACATAAAATAAAGAAGCCGCACGGAAGGTTAGGTGTGATGGGTCGTGCGGCTTCTTTCGGGTTGAGGAGGGAACGCTAATAACTAAGTCAATGAACTCACGTATTTGTACAATCGTGATTTCTTATTGGCGGCCTGGTTTCGGTGGATGATTCCCTTCACCACCAGCTTGTCCAGCAAAGACACCGTCTTCTGGTACAGCTCCAAGGCCTCTTCCTTGGTCTCGGCGTTCCGAACCTTCTTGATCATGGTTCGCATTGTGGAACGATAATAGCGGTTTCGCTGTCGGTTCCGTTCTGCAACCCTTATTCGCTTAATAGCTGACTTATGATGCGCCATAGAATTTTCTTCCTTCTACCTGTTTTCTTCCACTTCCAATGATTAATTTAATAAATACACCTGATTTTGTCAAACGCTTTTTCGCCCGACGACCTAAAATCGGTTTTTGAGTACCCCCGGCAGGAATCGAACCTGCGCACGTGGCTCCGGAGGCCACTGCTCTATCCACTGAGCTACGGGGGCATTTTTGCGGTGACAAATTTAGGGTAGAAAATTCCAAAATCCAAATACAAATGTAATCGATTGGTTTTCCCGGGAAATACACCAATTTTCGAAAAATGATGATCGGGAAAGTAAGCGAACGAAGCATTTCAGGACGGAAATGATCATCCATCATCCGGTGGTTGAAATGAAAATGACAAAATATTTGGAGTGAAAAGGATTTTTCTCTAAAATAGGAAAGATGGGGTAGAATCATTTTTATTCAAGAGAAGGTAAATCGTCATGCACTCAACCGTGATTCGTGGATGGGCGTTTTTATTGTTAGTGCTGCTGGGTTCTTTACTATCGCAGGAAGATCCCTGGTTAACCTATTACGAGAAGTCCAATTTTAAACGCACCCCTCGCTACCGGGAGACGGTGGAATTTTGCCAGCGTCTGGCGCAGGCCTCTCCCTGGGTTAAATACACCCGCTTCGGGGTGAGTCCCCAGGGCCGCGACCTGCCACTGGTAATTGTGAGCAAGGACGGTGAGTTTACCCCGGAGCAAATCCGCCAGTCCGGTAAGGTGGTGGTGCTGGTGCAGGCAGGGATTCATGCCGGCGAAATCGACGGAAAGGACGCCGGACTGATGCTTGTCCGTGATCTGGCGATTCACCACCGGATGCCGGAACTGCTGGACCGGGTGATTCTGCTGTTCATCCCCATTTTTAACGTGGACGGGCACGAGCGCTTTGGTCCCTACAACCGGATCAATCAGAACGGACCGGAGGAAATGGGTTGGCGGGTCACCGCCCAGAATCTCAATCTGAACCGCGATTTTCTGAAAGCCGATTGTCCGGAAATGCAGGCCTGGCTGCGAATGTTCAACCGCTACCTGCCGGACTTGCTGATGGACATTCACGTGACCGACGGGGCGGATTACCAGTATGTAATGACTTACGGATTGGAAGCCGGGGACAATGTGGCGCCCCCGCTGCGGGAATTCAACCGCAAGGTGCTGCAGCCTTTTCTGAATCTGAAAATGGCAGAGGACGGCTTCCCCCTGAGCCCTTACGTGGCGCTGCGGGACCGAAACGACCTCCGGCGCGGATTGGTCAACTGGGTTGCCTCGCCGCGCTTCTCGAACGGTTACGGGGCGGTACAGAATCGCACCTTTTACCTGGTGGAAAATCACATGCTGAAGGACTACCACACCCGGGTGACCGCCACCTACCATTTTTTAATTCACTTTTTGGAAGCAGCCAACCGTTATGCCGAGCGGATTAAACAGGTGGTTCGGGAATCGGATCGCTTAACCGCCGAAGAACTGCCCGGTCATTACTTACCGCTGGACTTTCGGACTTCTTTTCGGGACAGTATTATCATCAAGTTTTTAGGAGTGGATTACGAGAAGATTCCCAGCGAGATTTCCGGCTCCGACTGGCTGGTGTACCATCCGGATCGCCTCCGTCTGTTCCGAATTCCCTTCTTTTACCGCAGTGTGGCGATCGATTCGGTGCAGGTGCCCTCCGTTTACCTGATCCCCCGCGAATGGCAGGTGCTTTTAGACCGCCTGGCACTGCACCGGGTGAAAATTCACCGCCTCAAGCGGGACACCACCCTGCTGGTAAAATCCTACCGCTTCAAAAACGTCCGTTGGCGGGAGCATCCCTACGAGGGACGCCATCCGGTGCGTTTCGAAAGCGAGGGAATTCAGGAGCAGCGTTTTTACCCGGCCGGTACAGCGGTGGTGTTTCTGAATTAGCGTACCAACCGGGTGATTGTGCACCTGCTGGAACCCCGGGCGCCGGACTCCTTCGTGCGCTGGGGCTTCCTGGACGCCATCTTCGAACAGAAGGAATACGCCGAAATGCGGGTGCTGGAACGGCTGGCTCGCCAGATGCTGCAGCAAGATCCGGCCCTGGCGGAGGAGTTTCGCCACAAACTGGAAACCGACAGCACCTTCGCGAAAAATCCTCGGCAGCGGCTTTACTTTTTTTACCGCCGTTCCCCTTACTGGGATCGCACCATTAATCTGTACCCGATTGGCAAAATTGAACATCCGGTGCATTTGTCCGTAGAATAGAAAAAATTGGCGTTTTTGTGATGGGTGAAAACAACTTTTACACGGAATTCGATTTTGAACGCCTGGTGCCGCGGCAGGGGAGAGATTACCGCAATCCCTTTCAGGTGGATCGCGACCGCATTATTCACAGCTCTGCCTTTCGGCGGTTGCAGGCCAAGACCCAGGTTTTCCTCTCCGGCGAGTACGATTTTTACCGTACCCGGTTAACCCACTCCCTGGAGGTGGCTCAAATCGGGCGCTCCATCTGCGATTTTTTGCAGAAAACCGACCCGCACCTGGGCGAGGATTTTTACATCGACCCTCATCTGGTGGAAGCGGTTTGTCTGGCGCACGATCTGGGGCATCCGCCCTTCGGACACGCCGGGGAACACACCCTCAATCGCCTGATGCGCGATTTCGGGGGATTCGAGGGCAACGCCCAAACCCTGCGGGTGCTGACCGAAATTATTTACCCGGACGGAGCTTCTCGCAAGGGCATGAATCCCACCCGGGCGCTGGTGGATGGGGTGCTGAAATACAAGACGCTTTTCGGGGAGCTGGACGACCCCGAGAACCATTTCATTTACGATCAGCAAGCGCGTTACCGGCAATTCGTCTTCGCGGAACGGGAAATTCCCGCCTCCCTGAACAATCCCAAAGCCCTGAACGGTTTTCGCAGCATCGAGTGCCAGATCATGGATTGGGCGGACGACACCGCCTATTCCCTGGATGATGTGGTGGACGGCATTCACGCCGGATTTATTAATGAGCTGCGATTGGTGAAGTGGGGAGAGCGGCACAGTTTGCAGGGGCGCGAAGCGCAACTGCTGGACGCTCTGCTGCAGGACCTGCGTTCCGGGAATGTGGAGCGTGCCTTCGCTCGCAAAATTGGCGCGTTTATTCAGGCCTGCCGGTTGAAAGAGCGGGAGACTTTTCTCTCCGACCTCACCAACCGCTACCGCTTTCAACTGGAGATTGAGCCTGAAATCCGGCAGGAAGCAAATTTTTACAAAAAGCTGGCGGTGGAGCTGGTGTTTCGAACGCCGGAACTGCACCAGATTGAGTACAAGGGCAACTTTGTGCTGGAGCGGCTCTTTCGAGCCTACCGGGACAATTACCTGCGGGACGGCCAGAAAAAATTAAGCCTCTTGCCCGAGCACCTGGGACAGGCGCTGGCGGCGGAGAAAGATGAGGCGAGTAAGATGCGGCTGGTGTGCGACCACCTGGCCGGCATGACGGACGGGTTCGCCCTGCGCACCTACAAGCGTCTCTTCGATCCGGACTTCGGGTCCATCATGGACCTGGTTTAATGTTTAACCACGAATTACACGAATAACACCAATAAAAACAATTGATTAAAGCCAAATAATATGCCTAAAAATCTTGCTGAATTTTAATCATCACATTTTTAATTAATTTATCTGGAGGGATCCACCATTATTTATGCTTAAGCTGGGTTGAATAAATTTGGCAGAATTTAAATTAGCTTATTTCTGAGATAACTGGAAATTACTTACCCTCCTTCTGTCCCCTCCCTGCCGTCAGGAAGGGAAAAAGGGGTGGGCTTATTAGAAAAAGAACATTCTATCTTAATTGCCTAAAAGAAATGTTTCTAATTTGTTTGAATCATGTTTAATTAATTAAAATATTGGTCTTTTTTAGTCCATTTTGTTTACCGTTGATGGCCTTATTCGTGAAAATTCGTGGTATTCGTGGGAAAAACCTCCAGGGTAAAACGGTAAAAATTGCTTTGCAAGGGCGGTTCCTTCTCGTAACTTAATAAGGATATTCGAGTTGGAGGCAGGTACCAAACAGGAGAATTGACAATGGAAAAACCATCCACCTCAAAAGTGGTTGACGTTATTTTGAAGCGCCGGTCCTGCCGGGCCTATTTGCCGGATCCCATTCCCCAGGAGCATGTTGATTTATTCATCGAGGTGATGCGTTGGGCGCCCTCGGCCGGCAACCTGCAACCCTGGCATTTTTATCTGGTCTCCAATCCGGAAGTGAAGCGCAAGCTGGTGGTGGCGGCCTACGGACAGGAGTTTTTGGCGCAGGCGCCGCTGGTAATTGTGGTGGCGGCCCAACCGGAACGTTCTGCCGCCCACTACGGCAACCGCGGGCGGGAAATGTACGTGTACCAGGACACTGCCGCAGCCATTCAAAATCTGCTGCTCACCGCCACCGATCTGGGTTACGGCACCTGCTGGGTAGGCGCCTTCATCGACCGCAAGGTAAGCGAAGCCCTGGATTTGCCCTGGGACGAGCGTCCTGTGGCCATGATTCCGGTGGGCAAACCGGCCGAAAAAAGCGAGGCACCGCACCGGCGCTCCCGCGAACAGATTGCGACCATCATCGAATAAAGGAAAAAGGATCTACAGGTGAGGGAAACGGTTCAACGAAGCTCCCAACACACGGACACTCGGTTAATTGTCGCCACCTGGCTGGGGATTGCAATTATGGTGGCTCTGGGCCCTCGCTGGTTCCTTTTCGCTCAGGAAGCCCCCTCAATCCCCTATGCGACCGCCGACTCCCAGGCTATTTGTGAATTGACGCTAGAGGAGTTGCACCAGTACAGCGCGGATTTCTTTCCCCTCTACCTGGCGGAAAAAGGACGCCCGAGCGCCAACACCTACCGGGGCATGCCTCCGGGATTTCTGGATTACCAGTTTCGCGATCTGCCGCTGCGGTACGCCCTCTGGGGGTACTGGGACGATCAGGTGGTGCCGATTGAGATTGTGCGCGCCCGACAACTTTTCCCGGAATGTTTGACCTATCGATTCCGCCCAACCCCGATTCGGACAAAAAAAGTGCCGGTAACCCGCATTGCTTATTCCCAGGATTACCAGTTCAACCTCTCCCAACTCGACATCGATTTCGCTCAGCATTACACCGCCCGAAGCTATTTCCGACTGGGAGGAAACAATTTTCTGCGAGATGGCCCCCATCCCGATTACACCTCCATTCATGTGGAAACCCTGCGCGCTTTCCTGCACCACGAGTTCTCGAAACGCACCCGCCTGGATGTGGGGTACTGGCAATTGCGCCATCGCTATCGGCTGGGGCGCTGGGACTTGCTGGAAGACCGGGGAAAAGTGAAGCGGGTAGGACAGTTACTGTGGGGACGCCTAATGGTTACCCCTGATACGCTCAGTCGGTTTTCCGTATTACCTTATTTGTACAAGTGGGGGGAGAATTACCGGGTGGAGGTGCTCGATCGGGAACGCAGAAGTGAGATGTACAGCATCGGTGTTAAAGCCGCTTTTCAGCGGGGGAGAGGGCATTGGAATTACCGGATTGTTTCTAATGTGATTGGCCATCAGATTACCAAATCCAATGTTTTTTACGCCGCGTCTGCACTGGAGGCGGAGATTCAGGGTGAGTTGGCCTGGCAGGGAAAATGGGGACAAATGCACCTTTTTGCCGGATTCCATAACTACCAATATGGTGGAAGTGCCCCCTCCTTTGGGATGAGGTTAAGCAGCCGTTGGAGTCCGCTGTGGGAGGTGGGAATCAGTCTGGTTCAAAAACCGCATCCGTTACCACTGGCAGTGATTTTCTGGAGGGAAGACCGGATTGCCCGACGTTTACAAAATCCTTCCCTCCCGTTAAGGCAGGGGATTGAGATGTCTCTCGCCATGCAGGTGAATTCCCGTTTCCGGGTGGAATTAACCCCATTTTATTACCGCTTCTGGAATTACTGGTTGTACGAAGATGCCAGCACCAGCTTTTACCAGAGGTTGGTGGAAAATACCGGGCTGGCCGGGAAATTACTCCTTTCTTTCTGGAAATTTTATCTGGATGAAGAGTTGCTTTTTAGCACCAATTATCAGCAGAGTTTTACGCCCCGCGTGAATAACATTTTAAAACTCACCCTGGATCTTCCGATGTTCAATCGGGCCCTCCTGTTGCGGGGGGTGGCTATTTACCACCTGATTAATCGATGGCGCGGAGTGAAGTATTACCCGGTGGTGAATCAATACGTCCGTACTTATCAGGAGACCAATTACTACCACTTATTGGATTTCAAATTGCTGGCGCACATCAAGCGAGCCACTATTTTCTTTGCCTGGGAGAACACGCTTTCCACCGATTACCAAATCGTAATCGGCTACCCCGAATTTTTCCGCACCTTCCGCCTGGGCGTGTACTGGACATTGTTCGATTAATCAACGGTGATTCAATCTAACCGTTTGATTTACCGACAGTTGCTCCCCATTTTACTGGATCCATTGTCAAACTTTTCGCCATTTCCTTCTGCGGTTTTCAACGGCCTGTTGAAAAAATAAGCAGACTGTTTGAAAACTCATCTCCCGGGAAAGCGGTGTGGATCACACGGCATCTTTGTAAAATTAGTATAATTAAGCGCTTAGTAAGAAATCTCGGGAATCCGTCCCAATGGCACTATAATTGCTTGTTAATTGTTTGAACTGAAAAAGGAGCATTAAATGAGGTTAGTGACGGAAGAATTTGGTGAGTTAGAGATTCCCGAGAATGAGATTATTTATTTCCCTAAAGGCATTATTGGTTTCGAAAAGTTTAAAAAATTTTATGTATTGAAACATCAGGATTTTCAACCGTTTTCCTGGTTGATTTCGGTTGAAGATCCCCAATTACACTTACCGGTAATTGATCCCATCCATAATGTGGGAGATGATTTGCAGGATTTGCTATTAAAACATTTGCAAAATAAAATTCGAAAAGACGCCGAAATCGAAATATTAGCCATTGTAAAAATAGATTCCTCGCAGGGAAGCGTAACAGCGAACCTAAAAGGCCCCATTCTCATTGATTATTCTCTACAATACGGCGAGCAGCTGGTTCTGGAAGACGAGCGGCTCGAAGTTGATGTGCGATTGGTGTAAAACAAGCAATCGATGAAAAATTATTGGAAATTCAAGATGAATGCAGCTGAGGTTAAAAGCGAAAAAGTACTGAAGGAGACGATGAAGAATCTTTCTAACGAAAGCAAAGTTTTGCTGGGACTGTGTTTTTACGAAAAACTCAGTTTAGAGCAGGTAGCGCTGGTAATGGGTCTGGAAATCGGGGAAGTGGTTCGGAAATTGTCGGAAATTTTTTCGGACGGACTGTCGCAGCTGGCCGTCAGCGAGAATGCCTACCCATCGAGAAAGTGAGTGGGTTTGGGTGTGCTGTTCCGATTCCTTGCGAATATTTGGTGTGATTCCTGCATTGTTTACCACGTTTTTCCCGCCAACATTGTTTCCTGTGCCCCCTTGTGCTGATTGTTCAGGCTCCTGAAAATTTACCTGAATCGGTCAATCTCTTATTTAACAAATATTGCCTTTCTCTTTTTCTGTCCTCCGTTACCCGGAGAATGGACCATACTGTGAAAAAGTCAATTTAAAAATGAAAATTTGAGTTCGTTTTGACGCCGAAGTGCAGCGAATTGGGGAATGTTTTTCTGTCCGTAATCGGGGTTGGTTGCAAGGGTGAAACTTCCCCAAGCAGAGGTCCCCGAGGAGCCGAAAATACGCCCCAATCATTGATTTTAGCGTCTCTCAAAAATTATAATCCGCCTAAAGTTAGTACTAAACAATTCGATAGTATAAAATGGAAATTGTCAAGGATGAGGAAAGGCTGGAAACGGTGAATTTTAATGATTAACAGGGATGGGAAATAATGAAGAACAGAGAGATGAACGAATTTGTTTACCGCTCGCTGGAAAAAACAAATCCAAATTTACAGGAAGAACTTGAAGTGCTTTTAAACGAGTGGAAGAAAATCTTAAATGAACCGGTGGGGCATTCTACCGAATTGACTCCGGAACGCATTGCCGAGATCCGATTTCGCATCAAAAGCAAATTTTACGAGCGGGACGAAGTTCTGGAGCAGGTGGCCGAAAGTATTTTACATTCCCCGCAATTGAAGGAACTCCTTCGATTACGAGGTTAATCATTTCCCCGGAATATCCTGCCTTATTTTCCCCCAGAACGAACCAAATTGAATCGAAATGATTAAAAATTATAATTTTAGATAAAATTTACTTGACATTATAATCTTTTTTTCTGAAATTGACGGCAAAATTAACGTAAATTTGTTCATTTTGTATGGAGGCCTGTTATGAACAAAAAAGAATTAATTGACGCTTTAGCAGAAAAAACGGGAAAAAGCCGTAAAGAGAGTGCGGAATTTTTGGATGCACTGATTGGAACGGTTAAAGAAGAGCTAAAGAAGGGTGGTTCGGTCAATTTGGTAGGTTTTGGATCTTTTAAAGTGGTTGAAAGACCGGCTCGCGAAGCGAGAAATCCGCGTACGGGAGAGAAAATTCAGGTTCCGGCACGGAAGGTTCCGGTATTCAAAGCCGGAAAAGATCTGAAAGAAATGCTGTCATAAAGCATTCATGCTCATTTGTGAAAGAACCCGGCTGACGGCCGGGTTTTTTTATTAAAACAGTTTATTCTGTTTCCCTCGATTGAAATGTTAGATTCCTTTCAGGTTGTTCTTTCTTTGATTACCGCGGGGATTGCTTATTCTCCCGAAGCAAACTGCTTCTGAAACTCCGTTACGAACGCATTCAGGGTTGATTGGTCGTGCAGGCAAAGGCGGATTTCTTTCAGATGCTTGGGATGTTCCTCGTTCACGAAATCTCTAATGGCTTTCAGCATCACCCGGGCACAACGGTCCTTGGGGAAGCCGAATATTCCCGAGCTAATGGCGGGTAAGGAAACCGAATGTAGAGCGTGTTTTTCCGCCAGGCGCAAACTATTTTTGACCGCGTTTTTGAGTTTTTCATCTTCATCGCCTTCGCCCCAGCGGGGTCCCACGGCGTGAATAACGTACTTGGCCGGTAGTTTTCCCGCATTGGTCATGGCGGCATTTCCCACCGGTACGTAACCGATTTTATCGCTTTCTTTCTGGATGATGGAACCTCCCGCCCGGACAATCGCTCCGGCTACCCCGCCACCATGCTTCAGATAAGAATTCGCAGCATTTACAATGGCATCTACTGTTTCCCTGGTGATGTCCCCCTGGATTAATTTTAACTGAATCTCCGCGGTTAATGGGGTAGAGGCAATTTCTTTATTCATGTTATTGCTCCTCTGCCTTTTTTATTTAATTTAGTGAGAATTCCGGTCTGTTTCAATGGAGGGGGGCGAATATGCGGAAAAATTTCCCCCCGAGTAGAAATGCCCGGCCAAAGACCGGGCATGTGAGTAAAAAGGCTGTTTTGGAATAGGAGGTCAGAAGATGAAGGTCACCAGCGGAAAAATTCCTCCAGCGGGGGCTGGTAATTCTCCACCAGATATTCTCCGCGGGTTCTGTCCAGCACATATTTCCCCTGATAGGTTCCGTTGGCTACTTTTTTCAGCACCTCGATGAACTGATCGATCTCGGAAATGGTGTTGTACATCCCGAAACTGGCTCGAACGGCCCCGGGTATTCGGGAACGATTACCGGCTAACATTTCCTGCTCCAGTACCCGAGATTCTTCCGGGCTGATTTTGAGGAGAAATTTCAGGTAGGGGTGGGCACAAAAGCAGCCGTTGCGCACCCCGATGGCGCCTTCAAAATTTAATATGGCTGCCGTTAACGCATGGTGCACGCCCTCGATGTTAAAAGAGATAACCCCCAGGCGGTTGTCTACCACAGCAGGGTCAGCACTTCCGTAAATCGTTACATTGGGAATTTCTTTCATCCGTTGAAGCATGTGGCGGGTTAGCACTTTTTCGTGTTCCGCAACCTTATTCATTCCCAGTTCCATCATAATTAATAAGGTTTTAGCCATTGCCATTACCCCCATGGTATTCGGGGTTCCCGCCTCGTCTTTTTCCGGCGGATGGGTCCAGTACACTTCCTCGTAGGACACTACACTAACCGTGCCGCCGCCTACGTAGTCCGGACTTCCCTGCTCGAAGAATTCCTTGTCGCCAATCAGCACCCCGGCGCCAAAGGGAGCGTAAATTTTGTGAGCGGAAAAGGCCAGAAAGTCGATGTGACCGGGATCGGAGGAGGGGCGCATGTCAATTTTCCGATGGGGAATAAGCTGGGCGGCGTCGATCATGATTTTGGCTCCGTGCTCGTGGACAATTTCCGCCAAGCGATTAATATCGTTTACCCATCCGGTAACATTGGACGCGCCGGTGAGGGAAACAAGGGCGATTTTCCCGTGGTACTGTTTCAGCTTGCGAAGCAGGTCTTCTTCATCCAGACGGCCGTCTTCCAAAACATCGATGAATACCACCTTGCCCCGCTGCCTCCAGGGGAGATCGTTGGAATGGTGTTCCATTCGGCTGGTTAAGATGACTTCATCCTGCCCCACCGGGAGCCGATTGGCCAGTTTGTTGATTGCTTCGGTGGTGTTCTTGACAAAAATAATGGCGTGGGTTTCCGGATCCACATTCACAAATTGAGCAACGATGTCGCGGGAACGATCGTAAATTTCAGAACAAAGCTGCGATTTGAATCCGGTGCCCCGGTGAATACTGCTGTACCATTCCATGAATTCATTGACCTTCTCCATGACCGGTTTGAGAGCCGGGGTACTGGCCGCATTGTCGAAGTTGATGTACTGGCGAAGTTCTCCGTTAATGATGGGGACTTTGCGATCGTAACCGAGTACGTATTGGTTCACATTCTCGATGGTGATTTTACAGTCGGATTCTTCCTTCATCATTTGGTCTCCTGAATTTTGATCTCCGGTTTTATTATTAATGAATTTTGAATCATCTTAACGGATTTTTTTCGGTATTGTTGCCCTAAAAACGCCGACAATTCCGCGCATGGTTTGTCGTCAGTTGTTTCCCGAATTAGCGAAAACTTCCCTCACTTTTTGGGGCTTTCCCCCCAGATGAAGCCCAGGGTGAGTAAAACCTCTCCGCCGCTGTAATTTTCCTGGTTGGCAATGGGAGTTGAAAAATCGGAAACCAGGTGGTAGCCGGCATCGAAACCAAGCAAAAAGTGGGTACCGAAAAAGGCATCGATCCCGATTCCTACTCGCGCCCCCAAAGCGGTTTCCGCACTGGTTTTATTCGACACGCTCAGTCCGGCCGACGATTGGGTGCCGAACCCGAGATACGGTCCCAAACTTACAGAAAGAAAGGGGCGAATGGCTTTTCCCGCAGAGATTGTCTCGGGTTGAAATTTGGCTCCCAGCAACAAAGGAATCACAACACCGGTCTCACTAAACACCTCGTATCCTTCCGTTTGATTTTTGGCTTCCACCTGGAGCGCCCCGCTTTTGACAAAGAACGCCCAGTTCGCTTTGAACCAATAGGAATAACTGAGAAAAACAGTGGGACCGTTTGCCGAAGTAGTGGCTGCAATCCCTGTTTCGGACAGCGAGGTGCTATTTGTGGCCTGTCCGGAAAATCCGATCTGAATCGTTAAGCTGTGTTTATTGAGCAATGAAGAATTGGCAGCGGTGGCGGGTTGGAGAACATCCTGTCCCCAGCATAACAGCGGAAGAAAAGCGAACACCGTAATCCAACGGGTAATTTTTAACACCATCTTTCCTCCCCGGAGAAGTCCGCCGGAGGTTTGATCTGACGCTACGATCTCTTTTTCAAAACCTGCTGGTCTGCGACTTCTCCTCTCTTTACACCCAAAGTTGGATGATTAAATTACTTCTTCCTTACCGTTGGTAACCATTTCTCTTAAACAGGTTAGCGGATCGTTTTCCTGCGCAAAATCGCGTGTTTCCGGTATTAGCCCCAAAATTTTTTTGCAATCATAATGAGAATAAACACACCAAAACCAATGAAGGTACTTTTCTCCGAACGAATGGCCTCTTTAACGTTCGGGGTAACGGGTTCCCCGCCGGTGTAAGGCGCCAGCCGCGGCAAGAAGCGGGGCACGATTTTGCAGTAATCTTCGTAAACCTGTCCAAACAATTCCCGCAATTTTTCTTCTTCCAGATTGACGATAAAGGAATATTGGATGCCAAAAAAGACGAGTACCAGAATGATGAGCCAGGGTTCCCAGATGTTAGCCATAAGGGCAGCGCCGGCGTACATAATCATGTTGCCGATGTAGAGGGGGTTCCGCACGTGCCCAAAGGGACCGTTGGTGACCAGAAAAGGAGCACCCACATTTCGGGTGCGGGTGGCACCACCGGCGTAAGAGACGCCCCAGATACGAATTGCCTCGCCCACAATCATTAACAACAGTCCCAGTAAGATGGAGCGGGTGGTGGGTTGAGCGAAAATTAGAACCACCAGGATTAATGGAATGGGAGTGTAGCCGCGGTATTTGAAGAAAAATTCTCGAATATCCACTTAGATTCTCCAATATTTTTTTACCAGTTGCGCATGCTGTTCAATTTTGTCCAGAATGTCCCGGGCCACCTGCAGCGCCCTTACGGCGGATTCTCCGGAGACGGCCGGGGGACGGTTTTCCCGAATGGCCTGGATGAATAGGTTTAACTCGTAATTTAAGGGATTTACATCTTTTTTTTCCAGACGAGTGTACCGGATTTCTTTGCGGGCATCCTTCGCCCCGATTTGCCCTAACGAGATGGACAGGCTGTCGGGGGGAATGGGGGCATCGACCTCGGTAAGGTGGTACACTTCGGCCGCGCCTTCCAGAAAATCGACTGAAATGTAGGCATTGGGCTGGAAAAAGCGCATTTTACGCATTTTGCGGGTGGAAATGCGGCTGGCGGTTACGTTGGCTACACAGCCGTTCTCGAATTCCAGGCGGCAGTTGGCAATGTCTTCGCTGGGAGACACGATTCCCGCCCCGCTGGCATGAATTTCTTTCACCGGGCTGTGGACGAAACTAAGAATCAGGTCAATGTCGTGAATCATGAGGTCCAATACCACTGCCACATCGGTACCACGGGGATTGAAGTTGGCCAGGCGGTGCGATTCAATAAAAAGGGGTTGAATGGGAAAATCGTCCAGCGCTAAAATGGCCGGGTTGAAGCGCTCGATGTGCCCGACCTGAAGCTTGACTCCCCTTTGTCGGGCCAAATCCACCAGTTGCTGCCCCTGTTCCACCGTTTCGGTAATCGGTTTTTCAATGAACACATGGCATCCCCGGGACATGGCTTCGCGGGCGTAGTGAAAGTGGGTGGTGGTCGGGGTGACAATGCTCAGCGCTTCCACTTCTGCCAACAACTGCTCGAAGGTGGGAAAAGTATGGGTCTGAAATTCGGCGGCAATTTGCTCGGCGCGCTGGCGGTCCAGGTCGTAGATGCCTACCAGATCGGCATCGGGTAGCAATTGCAATTGTTGAACGTGCCACCGACCCAGGTGACCAACGCCGACCACTCCGATTTTTACTTGTTTCGCGGTCATGATTTGGGTTCTTCTTTCTGGCTAATTAGTTTGTACAAGCGTCGGCCTTCCAGGGCTTGAAAGCGAAAACGAAGCCGACGGTCCGGAAGCTCGTAAATCCATTCCATGTAGGGACGTTCGGGATCCAGGCTGCGGTCGATGATTTGATTGGGGCGCCCGTAAAGAAGATAGATCTTTCCCGGATCGGTGCGCCAACCGTAGCGTCCCTTTTTGCCCCACCAGAGATCGGTGGAATCCACCCGCTGGTAAAATTCCACCATCAGTTCGTTGTAGGCGGTTTCCGGGGTGGGATCCAGAGAATGCCAATATTGAAAAAAAGCTTTCCGTTTTTCCTTTTTGTTGCCGGAGAAAAGGGCTTTGTACTGGTCTTTGTCCAATGCAAATTTTAGGGCCTTTAAGGCATAGTCAAAATCAGCCAGGCTGCGGGGGCGCTCTTGCCAGCTCACGGTAAAGGGAATGTGTTGCTCCTCTTTCTGGGAATCCCATTGATATGAAATGCTCAATTCGTGCTTACCGGGAAATAGTTTCTGAAAAGGCGGTTGAAGCACCATCCGCCAACGAGTGGCTTGAGCGAAAGAAACGGTGGTATCCAGGGTTACCGGCTGGTTCTCGGAAATTTCCGGAGTAATTCGAAAACGGATTCGCAGGGTGTCAACCGGGTGAACAAATTGGCCCTGGAGTAGCACGCCCAATTGACGATTGAAGGGCAGGGTGGAAATCATCGCCAGTGGGCGGTAAGGAAAAGGCACGGAAAGCGACTCTTCGCCCGGGCGCATCTCGAGCAGGAGAGGCGGTGCAAAATAATCCCCCGCGGGTGGTTCCATGTTAATGGAAAATTTTTGTTGAAAGCGAATGCGACCGTTCAAATCCCGGTAGTCCAGCTGAATGACATATTCCCCCGGCGGAAGGGTGATGGAGTCGATCGAAACATGGTAAAGGTCCCGGCGATTGGTAGTGCGGTAGTTCGCCACCACCGCTTCGGATTTCCAGAGGCGCGAGTAGATTTTTTTCGTGTCCGTGCAGGTGAAGAGAGCTTCGAATTCGCAGGCGGCGTGGTACTCTTTGTTTTCCACCACAAATTGCATCAGATCGTAAACCACGTTGGCAATCAGGTAAACCTTAAAACGCTGGGGCGTTTCCATCACCGGGTAGGCCCGGAAAAGCACCGGGGTAGCGTCTTTTTGTCCTTCTTTGCGACCAATCTTGGCGGGTTGCTGGTGAAATTGAGCGAATCCCTGTTCCAGGCTGCCCAGGATTAAAAATATGGTTAATGGCAGAACAAATCGAAATTTCATAAAAAACCTCTTTGTAATGAAAAAATATAATGCAGTTTGGCAAAACAAATCAACCGTTTGTTTAATTCGCTTTCTCCAGTTACGTTTGTCAGAGCAAAAAGATTCTGCTGACCACTCCGGGCCCGATTTTTCTTCGGTCAGCGGAACTAAATGAAATCTTGCTTCATGGGTCATTCCCCTTTAAATTCACAGGGATTTGAAACGAGGTGAAAGCGATGCGAGAAACAGGGGTGGTGATAAAAAACGAGCGGGGGGAATTGGAAGTTCGCATGCAACCGAGTGCCGCGTGTGAGAGCTGCGGGATTTGTCATCTGGATCCGAATAAATTGCAGGTTCTGCAGGTGCATCAGCAG
>JAJRXE010000158.1 GCA_024276455.1 Calditrichota bacterium | reverse complement strand
TGCCACATCATTTCCGCCATCACCGCTTACCGGATTGCCAAACGAAAATGAAAACTATGCAACATCGACGAATCTTTTTTGCTGTGTTAAACATGGGACTGGGGCATGCCACCCGTAGTCTGGTGCTGCTCCGCCAGCTGCAGGAACTAGGGGCTCGTCTGTGGGTGGGCAGTTCCGGGCGAGCCCTCCATTTTCTGCAGCAGGAGCTCTCCGGGGTGGAATTTGTGGAATTGCCCGACTACCAGCTGGAATATTCCCGCCAGGGGGTAAAGCTGTTTCCTTTGCTTTTGCAAACGCCCCGCCTCATTGGTCTATTCCACCGCGAACAGCAACAGTTAGACGCATTGCACCGCCAGGTGAATTTCGATCACGTTTTTAGCGATCACCGCTACGGCTGCTACCTGCGGGAAGTACCCTCCTTTATCATTGCCCACCAGTTGCGCTTCATTGCACCTCCGGCACTGCGTCCATTCGAATTTGTGGGAATCTGGTTCAACCGCACCCATTTTCGGCATTTTCGGCAAGTGCTGGTGCCGGACTTCCCAGACGGACGTCAGGGTCTGCTTTCCGGGCGGCTCTCAAGGGTGCGTTTGCAGCGGGAAAAAATCCGTTTCATTGGCTGGTTAAACAGCTTGCCGGAGGTTAAGCAATCCGGGGCTCCGCCCATCGACACCCTGATTTCCCTTTCCGGTCCAGAACCGCAGCGCAGCGTGTTGGAAGAAATTGTTTTGCAGCAGATTGCCGATCTACCCGGGAAAACGGTGGTATTATTAGGCAAACCGGAGGAGAACACCCAACAAAAAATCGGTGAAAACGTGCAAATTTACTCCCACGTCAACCGGCAAGAAATGGCGGAATTGCTGCAGCGAAGCAAACTGGTGGTCAGCCGCTCCGGTTACACCACTTTAATGGAACTGGTCACGCTGGGCAAAAAAGCCCTACTCATCCCCACTCCGGGCCAAACTGAGCAAGAATATCTGGCGGAGCGAATCCAGAAAAAGAGTTGGTGTTATCAGGTGAAGCAATCGCAGCTACTTTTAAAACGAGACGTCAAATTAGCCCGGCGCTACCCGGGGTTACCAGGGCAAAGCCCTCAATCCCCAGTTTTCCTTGAATTTTTGAGGGAAATCCTGTAAAAAGAGAAAAATTTCAATATTCAAAACAAGGTTTCAGATCTATTCTTCGCAGCCGATCTGCAGGTTCAAAACATCCCTTAAACGGGACTATCCGACATGTTATTAAACCTTTTTAAAATCCGTAACCCACCATTAAAGAAATCACTTTATTTTTTATATCGGGAGTTTCTCCATCCTCGGCTGGAAATATTTTTGCGAACCCCATATTGTATCGTGCTTCAATATTTAAACGCCTTCCACCGAGATCAAAATCTATCCCGCCTCCAAAAACCAATCCATAATCGGTACTTTTGAGATCTTCTAATTTGGTTGTTAGGGACTGATCCTCTACTTCAATCTTGAAATCCCCTTTCATTTTGAAGGCAAAAAATGGCCCCAGAAAAAGATTTGGATGGACGGTACCTTCTACCGGTATTTTAATCTTGAATAATACCGGCAGCTCGAGATAGTTGAATAAAAAGCTGATTTTAATAGTTTGATCTCCTTCTTTTTCTTTATCGGTGGCTCCTTTCATGGAATAATAAAGCTCGGGTTGAACGGAAAATATCTCTGAGACCGGAAATTCGACCCATCCACCGATGACGAAACCGGTTCTGGACTCAAAGTCGACATTGTTTTCATTTACACCAGGATCAACATCTGCTCCGGTAAAATTGGCAAAATTCAATCCCCCTTTCACCCCAAAGCGAGCCTGATTCTGGGCTCCCAATGGACACGAAAATATGATTACCATCAGAATCAATAAAGTACATCCTTTACGTAAATATCGCATCTTCTCAACCCCCTTTTTGGTTGCAATCCATGCTTAATTAAAACTACCAACCACTTATTTAACTGCAAACATGCAGAATACCATCGTTCTGACCAGGAAGCATTAACTCATCCGATTTGGGAAGGCTATTTCAACAATAACATTTTAATGTAACTTTGAAAATCGCCTGCCTGCATTCTCCCCACATAAACCCCGCTGGGCAGACCACGACTGTCAAACTCCACCGTGTAGCTGCCGGCCGGCTTGCGCTCGTTTAACAGCACCGCCACCCGCTCGCCAAGTAGATTGTAAATTTCGATTTTCACCTGTGATGCTCTGGGCAGGGAAAACGGAATATGGGTAACCGGGTTAAAGGGGTTGGGATAGTTTGGGGATAGTCTGT
>JAJRXE010000157.1 GCA_024276455.1 Calditrichota bacterium | reverse complement strand
GCCTCAGTGGCTTTTCAATACGGCTATCCCAACGACCGGAGCTGGTGGCAAAATCTTAACGATCCGCCGGGCGATATTGGCCGGCGCCTCATCGAGGTCATCCCCAATTGCTACGGACTATTCTGGGTGGATTTCACCGTGACTGAGGTATTTCCGATCTCAGCACAAAACTACAAATTTATCATCCCTTCGGGGTGGTAGCAGTGATACATTGAAGGAATCTATGGGATTGCATCGACTGTGTCGATGCTACTGGTAGAAACCTCGGCTCCCTTTTACCCTGCCTTACGGCAGGGTAGCAGTGACACAGTCACTGCTACCCCAAAAATTCACTTCTCCTTGTAAAAAAGTGGAATATCTCCTATTTTCTCCTCGTAAAAAGAAGAAATCGGAATCAACTGAACAAAATGTCATTATTGAAATACATTGGAGAAACCATGAAACGATCGGCCTATCTTTCACTTCTATCTTTGCTTCTCCTCTTTTCTTGTACCACCAGAACCAATCATCAGGTGCTCACCGGCCTGGACAACATTCACCAGCATGAAAAGCTCTTTCGCGGTAAGCGGGTGGGCATTATCACCAACCACACAGCGGTAAACTCCCGCGGCGAGCATGTGATTGACGTGTTCGACAAAATGGAAGATGTCACCATCACGGCGCTGTTCGGTCCGGAACATGGCATTCGCGGTAGCGCGGAAGCCGGAGCTAAAGTGAACTCCGCTTACGATCCCACCAAGGGCATTCCCATTTACAGTCTCTACGGCAAAACCCGCAAACCCATTCCCGAAATGCTGAAAGATGTGGACGTACTGGTGTTCGACATCCAGGATATCGGGGCGCGCTTCTACACCTACATTTACACCATGGCACTAGCCATGGAAGCGGCCGCCGAGCAGGGCATTCCCTTTGTGGTGCTGGACCGCCCCAATCCCCTGAACGGTGTAGCAGTGGAAGGAAACATTCTGGAACCGGAATTCCGCAGCTTTGTGGGACTCTATCCTCTGCCGGTACGCCACGGAATGACGGTGGGTGAACTGGCCCGCATGATCAACGGCGAAGGCTGGCTGGCCAACGGCGTGCAAGCAGATTTAACGGTGATTCCTATGAAAAACTGGCGGCGCAGCATGTGGTTTGACCAGACCGGGTTGAAATTCATTAAAACCTCCCCCAATATGCCGGACCTGGAGACCGCCACGGTGTATCCCGGCATTTGCCTGCTGGAAGGCACCAACGTTTCGGCGGGTCGCGGCACCACCGCGCCGTTCAAAATTTTCGGCGCTCCCTGGATTGACGGCGCTCAGCTCGCCAATACCTTGAACGCCATGCACCTTCCCGGAGTGACCTTCCGGGATACGACCTTTACTCCCGTACCAATCGAAGGCGCCGCCCTGAATCCCAAATTTAAGAACCGAACCTGCGGCGGGATTCACATCGTTGTCACCGACCGCAACCACTTCAAACCCTACCTTACCGGCATCTACGTGGTCGATACCATTCATCGACTTTACCCGGACAGCCTCCAGTGGAAGCCCTCCCACTTCGACCGTCTGTGCGGTACGGACAAAATCCGCCACGCCATTACCGAGCACCGCAACATCAAAGAGCTGGAACAAAGCTGGCAGAAGAGGTTAAAGAGATTTCTGGAAAAAAGGAATAAATATTTAATTTACAAATAAAATCTGAAACCGTTAAAACGGTTAGAGAGACATCCTATCTTTCGTACTCACCGGGCTGAAGCGCGGTGTTAATCATACCGCCTGAATTCACATTAACAGCGTGCTTTAGCGCGGTGACCTGCGTTAAAAAAATAGGTAACGCTTCCATTGCCACCGCGTTGAAACGCGATGTTAATTTTATTGAAGTCAATCGTTCTCGCTAAACACGATAAAAACGCATAAAGAACTGCTACCAAAACCAACCGTCATCGGAAGCATTTTTGGATTTCAGGGAATCTTTGCGTTAGCAAAATAATAAAAAATCATTTTTTGTGTATTTTGCGTGTTTCGCGGGCTAAATTTGAAAGAAAAACTCAAGACCAGGAGGAACTGACTCATGAGCCCAGTGGCCTACCCCAATCTGAACATTACTGCCATTCGCATCTACAAACTGGACATTCCCCGCAAGGATGTGTTTACCATTGCCACAATGAGTCTGGACAAATGCGAGAACGTACTGATTCGGATCGACACCAACGAGGGCCTTACCGGTTGGGGCGAGGCCTCGCCCTTCCATGCCATTGTGGGAGAAACTCAGCGTAGCGATCTGGGTGCGGCGCTGGATTTGCGCGAAATTCTGCTGAACAAAAACCCTCTGAACATCGCCGCGCTGGTGGACTTAATGGACTATTACCTGCCCAACAATCCCACCATCAAAAGCGCCTTCGACATGGCGCTGTATGACATTGCCGCCAAGGTAGCCGGACTCCCGCTGTATCTTTTTCTGGGCGGAGAGAAACGTCCCATTGAAACGGATTTTACCCTGAGCATTGGCAACGCTGAAGAAGCACAAGAAAAAGCCCGGCAGGTCATCGAAATGGGCTACCGCATGATTAAGGTAAAAGTAGGCATTAACGATCGGG
>JAJRXE010000156.1 GCA_024276455.1 Calditrichota bacterium | reverse complement strand
TATTTTTTACAAATAGTAAAATATTTTTGACTCAGTCAAGCGCCTCTTTTCTTCGGGTCTTGCTATATTTAGGAACTGTTCCAGAGCGGAGAAGAAAGAATTGTTTCTCTTATCGGCGCTTCCAACCGGTTAGATGCAATAAATTCGAGGTGCGGCCGATATCCTTTTGTATTTTTCTCTAAAATTGTTAAATTTAAGCAAATAAGCGATGGGGGGTACATGGCGGGAGTGTTACGGTTGACATTTTTAGGTACCGGAAGTATTTTACCCGATCCCGGACGGTCGTGTTCTTCGTTTCTGATCGAGACCTCGAAGGAAAAAATTCTGGTGGACGCCGGTCCGGGCACATTACGCCGGCTGGAAGAGGCAGGCGTTACGCCGTCGGAGTTGACTTACATTTTCGTCACTCATTTTCATCCCGATCATATTTCCGATTTGGTGCCGATTCTCTTTGCGTTGCGCAATACCCACGATTTACCGGAGGGGACGTTGCTGCGGGTGTGGGGACCACGAGGCTTTATTCACTTTATGCATGGAATGGAAATTGCCTACGGAAAGTGGCTTCATTCGCAGGATGGTCTTTTCAAGTTTTACGAATTGAAACGACGCTTGCTTGATTTCCCCGGCTTTCGTTTAATCTGGGGCAAGGTCATCCACAAAAACGAAAGCGTGGGATTTCGTTTTGAGATCGACGGGAAAATCATCTGCTATTCCGGAGACAGCGGTTATTGTGTGGAGTTGACCCGGCTTTGTCGGGAAGCCGATCTGGCGATTCTGGAATGTTCCTTTCCCGATGAATTGGCGGTGGAAGGACATCTTTCGCCCAGTTTGGCCGGGAAAATTGCCAGTACGGCGAATGCCAAAAAGCTGGTGCTGACCCATTTTTATCCCGGAACGACCAACTCAAATATTCTGGAAGTCGCGCAGAAGTATTTTTCCGGTCCGGTTGAGCTGGCGGAAGACCTGAAGGTGTACGATTTCTCCGAAAACGGAGAGTGATTGGCCGCCGCGTAATCGTACGCCAGACGATTAGAACCCAAATCGAAGTTTGCCCAGAAGGAATTTGCCTTCCGTCCGCGGGGGGCGGTTTATTTCTGTGGTGGCTCCCGTGGGAGCAGCCGGGCCATTTTCCCCCGGAAAGGGAATTTTTTTCTTGATTAAAACCGGGCGAAGTTTTATGTTAAACGGTTAGGGGGATAATGGCGTTAAGCGAAGGAATTGTTTCTTGTGAATAACAACGGAAATGGTTCGGCGAATTTCAAGTTTCCCCTGGTGTTTGCCCACCGGGGGGCGAATACGTTTGCGCCGGAAAATTCGCTGGCGGCGTTCGAAGAGGCGCTTCGAATGGGGTGCAATGGAATTGAACTGGACGTGCGCCTCTGCGCTTCGGGAGAAGTGGTGGTGTTTCACGACCGAAACACCTTTCGCATGACCGGGGTACGGGCCAGCATCCAGAAAATTTCTTATCAAAAAATTAAATCCCTCACTCTTATTTACGAAAAAGGGGGCATCCACCGCATTCCGACGCTGCCGGAAGTGTTGGACCTGGCCGGAAGGGATGTGTTAATTAACATCGACGTAAAAAAGGAAAGCTTGTTGGGGAACGAACTGGAGGAAAAGATCCTCTCGCAGGTGTACGATCTGGGGGTGCAGGAAAATGTCATTATCTCTTCCTTTAATCCCCGGGTGATCAAAAAAATTGCCGCGCTGGATCCTCGCATTCATCTGGGATTTATTTACCGCAGCCGTTCCCATCTCATGATGTTGAACGGTACTCCGGTGCATTCACTTCACGTCCGGCATCGCATTTTGAGTCGGCGCTACGTGCGGCAAATTCACCGCAAAGAGCGCCAGGTGTTTGCCTGGACGGTGGACGATATTAATCGCATGCTGGACATGGTGCGTAAAGATGTGGATGCCATTATTACCAATAAACCGGAACTCTTCTTTCAGTTGAAGTCTCTTCTGGTGGAGCCGCTGCCGCAACCGGTGGTGCGACAGGAAATTTATTAAACGGAATTGGGAACCATGGAGAAAATAATTCGAATTGATCCGGAGCGCTGCGATTTGTGCGGAACCTGCCTGGGAGTGTGTCCGGAGAATGTAATGAGCATGACGGTCCATTCCCTCAGCATCGACCATCGGCAGTGTACCCGTTGTAGCAAATGCGTGTGGGCCTGTCCGGTGGGCGCGCTGAAACTGGTGGATTCCCGAGAAGTGGTGGGAGCGACTGTTCATTCATGAAAATTATCATAGATCCACGGGCCGGATTTTGTCCCGGCGTAAAACGGGTGATTTCTCTGGCGGAAGAGGAATTGTCGCGCCAGAAAAAGCTGTTTGCCCTGGGAGAGATTATCCACAATCGCAGCGAGACCGGACGGCTGGAGCGGCTGGGTTTGCAGATTGTAGATCATGCGCTATTGCAAGAAGCGCCTCCCCGGGACGTTCCGGTGGAAGTCCTGATTCGTGCCCACGGCGAACCGCCTCAAACCTATCAACTGGCGGAGCAAACGCACTGGCGAATTGTTGATGGCACCTGCCCGATTGTGAAACGCTCCCAGCGAATGGCGGAAAAGTACGCGCGCCAGGGGTACGAAGTCCTGGTGGTGGGAAAAAAACAGCATCCGGAGGTGGTGGGGATTCTGGGCTTTTGCCACGGACGGGGACGGGCGGTGCTGACCGAAGATGATCTGCATGAGCTGGATCCCGGAAAGAAATATTTTGTGCTGGCGCAAACCACCATTGCGGAAACGGTGTTCCGGAACATTGTGAGGCGTTTGCAGGAGAAAAGGTTCGACATTATTGTGCGGGACACCATTTGCGGTTTTGTACGGGGACGCGACCGCCAGGTGGTGGAATTCGCCCGCCAGTGCGATGCCGTGCTGGTGGTAGGCGGCAAGCACAGCTCCAACACCCGGGTGCTGTACCAGATTTGCTGGGAAAATAATCCCCGCACCTTTTGGATTGAAGAACCCGGAGAGATTGATCCCACCTGGTTTAAAGAGTCCGACACGGTGGGAATTACCGGCGGCGCCTCGACCCCCCAATGGTTACTGGAAGAAGTCCGGAAGCGCCTGGAAACCATTTTTGCCCCTGCCCAATCATGAGGACCCTGAGAGAGGAAATAAAGTCGGTTGCTCGGGAACTGGGGTTTACCTCGGTGGGAATCACCACGGCCGATCCCCTGGAGGAAGAGGGGAAACGTCTGGAGCGGTGGATTCGGGAAGGCCGCCAGGGCGAAATGGACTGGATGGCCCGCACGGTTAGCGAACGGGCCAATCCCCGGGGGTTTTTCCCGGAGGCAGAATCGGTGCTGATGGTGACTCTGAACTACTACCGGGAGGAAGAATTTTTTCTACCCTCGGAGTACGGAACCATTTCCCTCTATGCCCGGGGCCGGGATTACCATAAGGTAATGCGCAAAAAACTCAAACGTTTGTTGGCAGAGATTCAGCAGTTGGAGCCGGCAACAAAGGGACGGGTGTTTGTCGATTCGTTTCCCATTATGGAAAAAGCCCTGGCGGTGCGGGCCGGACTGGGTTGGATCGGGAAAAACACCCTGTTGATTCAGAAGGGGTTGGGCACCTTCTTCTTTCTGGGAGGCATCCTGTTGAATCTGCCTTTACTGCCGGATGAGCCGGTCACCAAGGATTTTTGTGGGAATTGCACCCGCTGCCAGCAAGCCTGTCCCACCGGGGCGCTGCAGCCGTATCAAATTGATGCCCGCCGCTGCGTCTCTTATTTGACCATTGAGCACCCCGGCGGGATCGATCCGCAGTTCCATCGCCCGATGGGAAATCTGATCTTCGGTTGCGACATTTGCCAGGTGGCTTGTCCCTGGAATCGTTCTCCTCTCGTTACGACCGTGGGCGATTTTTACAACCGCTTTTCCCGGGATGAATTGAAACTGACTCGCCTGACAAATCTTACCGAATCGGAATTTGAAGCACTCTTCGAGGGAACACCGGTACGCCGGGCGGGGTACCAGCGTTTCCAGCGCAATGGGGAGATTGCCTTAAAAAATATCTCTCACCAGTAACCAAACTTTCCGAAAAGAGTAGCCCTTGACTTCATTTGTAGCACGACTCTCCGAGTCGTTATACTTACAAATTGTCCCCTATTTTCGGTCAGTGATCATTCGCCCATCCCTGGTCGTTATTGGAAAAATCTTCCAGTATTTATTTTGTGTCGATTGGCGAAAATTCGCGGGCAAGAATCCCGGTAATTTCATTACCTTCCGCCGGGCGGTACGACTCGGTGACCGGCCGCCCCTCCGATGGCTGAGTCGTTCAGGGCAAGGAGCGTGGCGAAGCCCCGGCGCTCCCCGCAGCCAAAGCCGCCTCGTCTATCTCGATCGGCAATTTTCCCGACTCTGGCGAGTCGGGCTACAGGTTTGCGTCCCGGGCGGGGTGCCAGCTGAGTAGCCCCGTGGGGTGTAGGTGTTTAATTCCCGAGAAGTTTGACCTTGTAAATCGTAAAATTCCTGTTTATCCCTTCAAATTTATTGATTTTTCCCTTTTCCC
>JAJRXE010000155.1 GCA_024276455.1 Calditrichota bacterium | reverse complement strand
GAGATGACGCTGTTTCTCTTTTTCCTTTTAACCTGGTTCCGCGATGCCATTCGGCTACAAGCCGCCCCGGAAACGGCCGAGCGGATCGCCAACACCGATCTGGAAAAGAACCTCCGACGCTTTGTGGACGGCTATCCGGAAGCAGATTATTTACGCATTGTGGACGAGATTCAACAGGCTATTGCACAATTGGAAGATCCCAGAAATTTGAATCCAACGTTGATTTTTACCAACCTCTCTATTAAACTTTATCAGCTTATTAAAAACAAATAAGAGAAGGGGGCAGGAATGCCTTCAGATTTGGTGGAAGTTAGTTTTAAAGGAAATCGCACTCAAATTTACATAAATCCGGATGGCATTCCCCTGCGAATGGGTGATTACGTAATTGTAGAAGCAGAGCGAGGAATAGACCTGGGAACGGTGACCGCCCTGGGTAGGGTTGCCCATTTGAAGCAAAAGGAAGAAGAAACCCGCAAGGTGCTCCTAAAGGCCACGGAAGAAGAGATTAAAAAGCTGCAGCAAAACCGGCGGGACGAAGTTCAGGCTTTTGAAGTGTGTAAGCAGAAGATCGCCAAACATAAGTTGAATATGAAGCTGGTGGATGTGGAATACCAGTTCGACCGTAACAAAGTCACTTTTTATTTTACATCCGATCAACGGGTAGATTTCCGCCAGCTGGTGCGCGATCTGGCAGCGAAATACCGAACCCGGATTGAACTGCGTCAGATTGGGGTGCGGGACGAAGCCAAACGAATCGGTGGTTACGGCACCTGTGGTTACCGCCTCTGCTGTGCCACCTTCATGCGCAATTTCGAAACCATTACCACTCAATATGCAAAAGAGCAGTTGCTGCCCATGAACCCCTCTAAGCTCTCGGGAGTGTGTGGACGCCTGAAATGCTGTCTGGCTTTTGAAAAATCGTTTTACATTCAGGAATTGGCCAAATACCCCGAGGTGGATCAACCGGTGCGCACTCCGCTGGGAGAAGGGGTGGTGGATAAAATCGACATTTTTAACGGAACAATCTACGTGCGTTATCCCAACGAAGCGATCGAAAAGTTTACTCTGGAAGAATTGGAACTACTGACGGAACCAACTCGCTAAGCGAAGGAGTTTTATTTTGAAGAAGAAAACCAAGTATCTGGTTACCAGCGCCTTACCGTATGCCAACGGTCCTATTCACCTGGGACATCTGGCCGGTGCGTACCTGCCAGCCGACATTTACGTGCGCTACTGCCGCTTAAAAAAACGGGATGTGGTTTACATTTGCGGAACGGACGAACACGGGGTGCCCATCACCATCACAGCCGAACGGGAAGGAAAATCCCCTCAGGAAGTGGTGGACAAGTACTACGCACAAATCAAGCGTAGTTTCGAAAAATTCGGGATGAGTTTCGACAACTTTTCCCGTACTTCTTTACCCATCCACCACCAGACCGCCCAGGAGTTTTTCCTGAATCTTTACAATAAAGGTTACATGACCCAGAAAGAGGTGGAGCAGTTCTACTGCGAAACAGACCGGATGTTTCTGGCCGATCGCTATGTGGAGGGGGAATGCCCTTATTGCCACGCTCCCGGGGCCAGGGGAGACCAGTGCGAGAACTGCGGGAAATGGCTGGAGCCGATTCAACTGATTCATCCGACCTGTAAAATTTGCGGAAATACGCCGGTGGTTCGCAAAACCACTCATTATTTCTTCAAGTTGGGTATGTTCCAGAAGCGCTTGGAGGAATGGATTGGCAGTAAAAAAGATTGGCGTCCCAATGTGGTAAATTTCTGCCACAACTGGTTTAAAGAAGGTCTGGAAGACCGGGCGGTAACCCGTGATTTGAGCTGGGGAGTGCCGGTGCCGTTGAAAGAAGCCCAGAATAAAGTGCTCTACGTTTGGTTCGAGGCGCCCATCGGTTACATCTCTTCCACCAAAGAATGGGCGGAAAAAATTGGCCAACCCGACCGCTGGAAAGACTACTGGTTGGATCAGGAAAATACCAAGTTGGTCCATTTTATTGGGAAGGACAATATTGTTTTTCATGCCATTATCTTTCCGGCCATGCTGATGGGTCACGGCCAGTACGTTCTGCCGGACAATGTGCCAGCCAATGAATTTCTGAATATTAAAGGGCTGAAATTTTCCACCAGTCGCGGTTTTGCCCTCTGGGTGGACGAGTTCCTGGAAAAATATCCGGTCGATTCGCTGCGCTACATGTTGGCGATTAACATGCCGGAAACCCGCGACGCCGATTTTTCCTGGGAGGAATTTCAGGCAAAACACAACAACGAATTGGCAGACACTCTGGGGAATTTTGTCAATCGCAGCCTCACTTTTGTGAAGAATTATTTTGACGGTCGTCTTCCGGCGCGGGGGGCGTTGGACGCTCTGGACCGGGAGCTGCTGGAGAAATTAAAGCAGAGTCGCGAGGAAGTAGGGCAGCTAATTGACCGTTTCCAATTCAAGGACGCCACCCGACGATTCATGGATATGGCCCGGTTTGCCAATAAATATTTTAACGACCAGACTCCCTGGAAAACCCGCAAAGAGAATCCGGAAAAGTGCGCCACAACGATTAACCTGTGCGCCCAGGCCGCCCGCGATCTGGCGGTTCTGATGCATCCTATTTTGCCCTTCACGGCGGGTAAAATCTGGCGGATGCTGCGTCTGGAAGTAAAGCCGGAAGACGCTCACTGGGACGAGATCGGCGAACATCCCCTGCCGGAAGGCCACCCTATTGGCGAACTGGAGATTTTGTTCGAGAAAATACCCGATAAAGTCATAAAAAAGGAGATTGAGAAATTGGAACAGATAGAGAAACAAGCTGCGGAAAACAAAGCAGAAAAGTCTGTGGAAGAAGAGCTCATTACCATCGAAGAGTTTAAGAAAATTCAGCTGAAAACCGCCGAGGTTCTGGAAGCCGAGCGAGTCAAGGGCACCGATAAGCTTCTGCGTCTGAAAATTAAGGTCGGGGAAGAAGAACGCCAGTTAGTGGCGGGCGTGGCGCAGCACTACACTCCGGAAGAAATGGTAGGCAAAACCATCGTTATTGTGGCGAATCTGAAACCGGCCAAAATTCGTGGAGTGGAATCGCAGGGAATGCTGCTGGCTGCCCACGACGACGGCAACATTGTTCTGCTCACTACCGATCGACCGACCGGTTCCGGCAAGCCGATTAGTTAAAAACAAACCTGTTTCGGAATAAAAAACCGGAGAGAGAACTCTCCGGTTTTTTTAATTCAAGATCGCTGGGAGAAAATCCCGGGGCGTTTATAACTGTTCCCACAATGGTCACCGTTCTCCCAGACAGTTCCCATGTATTTGCGGGGTTATTTGCTCTCCAGCATTTGCCGCAATTCCTGACTGAAGTGGTAAAATTCCTCCAGGGTCAGTTCTTTAAGAAAAACCAGCCCCCGGGTGGCGCGAATCATGGGGCGGGGATTTTCGTAGAACCATTCCCGTCCCAAACAGGTTTTGATTTTTTGGTACTGGTCCACCTGAATTTTCTGGGCTAACTCCGAAAACGGTCCGTCGTGCTCGTAGCTGGGGAAGGAGGCGTCCTTCTGGGAAATAAAGGAATTCATGAAGGCTGAATCCATTACCGAGAACATGTTTAGCGAAACAGGGACAAAAATATTGGCGTCGGAGGGATGGAAACGGTACCACACATTGCGGTAGCCCCACACCTTAATATCGGAGCGCCCGGAACTTTTCTCGTAGCGTTTCAGGGCTTCGGCAATGGCTTGCAGCACCTTGTAGTGGGTGTCCGGACCACTGGCTTCCGGATCCAGCGCCACCGTTACAATGTCGGGATTCACTTCTTCCAGCAATTTGATGATCGGATTCACGTCGCGCTCGATGGTGGGTTCTTCGGTGAAGATATCGCCGGTGTAGAACCCCAGCCGTAAGTGGCGCACGTTGCTGCAATTCCAGCCGAAGTAGCCCCACAGGCATTCCGCTTCCCACTCCCGGCACATGCCTTTAAGTTGCTGAATGTGCTGGGGATCCTTTTTACCCGGGTACTGGGTTTTAAAATAGTGTTCCAGTTCCGGCAAACGGTTCTTAATATTTTGTCGATCGTACTCTTCGAAAATGGTAATCAGGTTGCGCAGCAGGCGACGCGCGGTACCTTCGTTCTTCTGGTAGGTGCTATTGGCCGCCACCCCGTCCAGATATTGCCACACATCCCGGTTGCGCCCGATTTCGTCTTCCGGATCGAAATAGCCTTCTTCCATCATTTGAATGAATTCCGGAGTGTCAATAAAATGTTGCAAGTTCTTGACCAGTTGTAACATGTGTTTGTTGGTCACCGAGGTGAAACCGCTGGTCAGGCAGGCAAAAAAGTGGGTGTTGCTGGCATTGCGAATGTGGCGCACCACGTGGGGCAGATATCCTAACATGATGTCGTCGTGATGGGGTTCGGTGTGAAGAAAACGGGTGTTTGAGAGCACCCGGGTGCCGTTTTCGATTTTCTGAACCAGGCTCTGGTAAACTTTTCGGGTGAGCTCCTGGGGCGTTTCGGGACGATTTTTCAGAAGCAACGCGCCAAAACGGTCGCTCTGAAAATCGCGTTTGGTTAAATCGGTGACGCGTTTTTTCTTCTTCAGCGCTAAATCGACAATGATTTTTTCCGCATCCTGGTCGGTAAAATGTTGTTTTTCCTGGTAACAATGGAATTGTCGTTCCACCAGCAGTTTCGCGGCCCCCCGGGTGATGTAAAAACGGGCATTGGGAAGATCTTGCAATACCGTGGCCGGGTAAAGAATGTTTTTCTCCTGCTGAATAGCATCGGCCACCACTTTCGCTTTGGTTTCTCCGGCGGCAATAATTATGGCGGTGCAGTCCGGATTGTAGGTAATGGTGCCCAACCCGATGGTAATCACCAGCCGCTTGCGGGCAACCTCAATGCCGCCCAGGTCGGTGGCGGCCGCCGCCTGCGTTTCGTAATTGGTGGGGGTGAGGCGGGTGGAGGAAAGGTGGTCGGATCCGCGCACATTGAAACCGATGTGCCCATCGGGACCGATTCCGCCCAAAAAGAAGCCAATCCCACCCAGGGCACGGATTTTTTCCTCGTATTCCAGGGTCCACTGGTCAATGCGGTGCAGCACGTCTTTCTGTTTGCGTTCCAGCAATGTATTCCCGGGTCGGAAGCGCAAGCTCAAATCCACCTCCAGGTTAGGCCAAACGGAGTCCAGGGTTTCGCCTTCCGGAAGACCGATTTTGGTGCAATCCATCAGAAGCGCTTTGTCCGGATCCAGACCAAATCCGTCGATGTAGTATTGGTTGACATAAAAAAAGAAACTGTTGTGTTGCCAGGGATTGATGGGGTAAAACTCATCGATCTGGACAAAGTGAAGGCTTCTCATGTCGGGTTTTTGGGTGGGATTAAGCCCGTAGGCTTCCAGCTCTTTTTGAATGTCGGGTTCATCCCAGTGATTGAGTAAGTGGGTGACCCATTTTATGAAATGCTCGGGGGTTTTTCCGGTGGGCAATGAAATCACGCCCCCGGGATTGTTCTGTACCCATTCCAGAAAGCGGAATGCGGTGAGTTTACCCAGAGCCGGAAAGTTTTCAACCACAATGGTCCGTATTTTCTCCGTGGGAGGATACAAATCTTTAAACGGGGAATGCTGCAGGGCAATTTTCTCTACCTGAGACAACTGAGGGCTCTTTTTTGCAGCCATGAGTCGTTACTCCTTTGTTACATCGTTCGTTGATCGGTAGGCTTTGCGAGGTACAACAAGGGGAAATTTCATTGATTAAACAGTAACCATTTTAAATTTACTAAAACGTCTCAAATATAGGATTGAAATGGCGGGAAAACAATGGATTTGGGAGAGAAAATGGTTAGCGGGGCAAAACCGCACCCTGCAGAGAAAGAGGAAGCTCCAACTGGTTGCTTTCCAGAAGAGGCTGGTTGGAGAGAATCTCTCTGGCGGGGCCGTCGGCCACGATTTTTCCGCGATTAAGGATTAACACCCGCTGACAGGTTTCCAGAATCATGTCCAGGTCGTGGGAGGTGAGCACGATGGTACGGGTGCTTCCTTGAAGCCAGCGGATGATTTTTCGGCGGTGTGCCAGGTCGAGATTGCTGGTCGGTTCGTCCAGGGCAATGAGTTGAGGATCGCAAGCGAGTACCGTGGCAATGCTGGCTAACTTCCGTTCTCCGAAACTGATGTGGAAGGAAGAACGTTCCCCATAGCCTTCCAGACCGACATTGCGCAGGGCGGCTTCCACCCGGCGTTGCACTTCCTCAACCGGGTATCCCAGATTCAACGGACCAAAGGCCACGTCTTCCAGCACCGTGGGCGAGAATAATTGGTCTTCGGGGTGCTGGAACAGAAACCCCACCCGTTGCCGCAACTCGAAAAAGTCCTTTTCCCCCATGAGGGGCCTGCCTTCCAGAAGCACGGTTCCTGCCTGGGGCCGCAGTAGCCCCATGATAATAAGCAATAGGGTTGTCTTGCCCCCGGCGTTGGGGCCGATGAGCCCGATGCGGCGGTCCTTATGGAAGTCGAAATCCAGCTCCCGGAGCACGGGTTCCCGACCGGGATACGCAAAAGTTACGCCGGAAAGTTGGATAAAGGGCGTTTTGGGTGTGGTCTCGGTCATAGGGATATCTCAAGGGCGACCAGCCCCACGGCAACCGCCAGCAGCATTGTCAGGAGCGCCGCATCCGCCAAGCGCATGGGCGCGGTCGGGAGGCTGTGCAGGGTTCCGGTGAAGCCCCGCAGCCGCATGGCTTCCTGGGTGCGTACGGCCCGATCCCGACTGCGCACCAGAAGCATGGCCAGAAGATAGGCATAGGAGCGGTACACGTGCAGGCGCATGCGGGGCCTGAAGCAGCGTGCCCGGGCAGCCCTGGACAGCCGGCGGTACTCCCGCACCAGAAGATGGACATAACTCAGAGT
>JAJRXE010000154.1 GCA_024276455.1 Calditrichota bacterium | reverse complement strand
GCCCAGTTTCTGAATATTAGTCCTACCGGCAAGATCATGGAAAATTTAAAGTGGCTGGGACTTTTCTCGGATGAAAAAATCGGAATTCCCGCCAAGACCTCGGCGGAGGTGCTAATTCATCTGCTTAAGAAAAAACTGGTATTGCCACCTAACGCTCGGGACATGGTGATTTTGGTGCACAAACTGGTGGCGCGTTTTCCGGAAAAAGGAGATCAGCGGCGGGAAATCGTTTCGACCATGGTGGAATACGGTGAACCGGGGGGATTTACCGCCATTTCCAAAACGGTGGGTCTTCCGGCGGCGATTGCAACCAAATTAATTCTTACCAACCAATTGCCTTTGACGGGTTGCCACATTCCGACCCATCCGGCGATTTACGAAACGGTGTTAGGCGAGCTAACGGCAATGGGGCTGCGGTTCAAGGAAGTGGAGCGGGAACCGCAAGAATGAGCGAGGATGGCATCGGAGGAGTGCGTTTACGAGCGAAGAGCGAAAGACGCTGTGCCCGGAAGAAGGGGGAAGGGCGTTAACGCCCTTTTTCCCCAAAGGCCCTTAAGGGCCTTGAGAGCAGAAGGCCGTTAACGGCCTTCACTCTCCCTTCCAGCGTCTTCTGATAACGAATACGTCACCTGATTCACACCGTTGTAAGGTATTTCTGCAGATATTCGTAATCCGGAGTAAGTTTGCCCTGATGGGCAATTACCGCCCGTTTAAATTCGGGGGGAATTTCCAGTGCTTCGAACGGGACCGTGTAATCTGCCCGGGCCAATGCCGGGACAAACGGCAGCAGAGCTTTTCCAAACGATTCAGAGGCCTCGCGCGGTAACTCACTGGGCAGCTTGTCCACCGCTAACACCACCGGGCCGATTCCTTCCCAGCCGTAAGTAATTTTTTCTTCCAAAGGATGGTAAACATAAATCGGGTTTAACGAATTGGTCGCTTCCAGATTGCACTCAATAGAGCCCTCAATGTCGCAGGTAATGTCACCAATCACCCGCAAGCGGGGCTGTTGTTCCCTTTCGTACCAGTGTCGTAAAAATTGTTTGGTAACCAGGCGGGGATATTTGGGCTCCCAGTAAATTCCGTTAACCAACAGGGTAAGGTAGGGCAAATATTCCTCGAAACGTCCTACATATTTCTCCGGATGCTGGTAATAATCCTGTAAATCAAACCGGTCGTTGGGATTGGCCGGGCGCACCATGTCTTCTTCTTTGAAGACCACCTTGTAAACCTTCTTAGCGGAAAAATGTCCCGCTTTCATAAAAGCAGCCAGTTCCTTGGGAGAAATTGTTTCCACCGGCAGCAGGTCGAAAATCTCTTGGGCTCCCTGCGACACCTGTCCATATCCGGCAAATCCGCAGACCAAGGGGATCAGGCTTTCCGGCAGTTCCTTTTGTTGAATCGCTGCTCCCACTGCTTTAATCGAATCCTTAGCCGCTTCCAGACTGGGATAATTGAGTGCTTGTTTAATTTGTTTAAAAGGGGTGTCGAGGCCTTCCCAGGCCAGTCGTTGCCCAAAGGCCCACAGGGTATCGATCATACCGGCATAACCGGCAAAGCGCCCAAAAAAAATCAACCGCCGACCGTTCTCATCGGTCACCTTTTCGTAATCGATCAGGGTGTCCCGCAAATCCAGCATACGCTGAAGCATGGGCATGTTGTAGGATTGACCTTTTATGGTGTGAGAGAAAAAGCAGTAAGTGTGTTCGGGGAGAAATTGCTTTTTTGGGATTTCTTTTACCCCGAAAATAATATTGCATTGGGAAAGATCGTCCGAAACAGTGGCACCCACCTGACGGTATTCTTCGTCTTTAAAAATTCGATTGGGAGCCGGCTCCACCACCACTTCCACGTGGTGGTGTTCAATCAGGGTTTTTACCTGTTTCGGGGTTAAGGGAACGCGTTTTTCGGTCGGATCCTTGTCCTCTTTCCGGATGCCAATGCGGTTTCTCATTTGTCCTCCTCTTGTGTCTCTCTCACTCTCGTTATCATAAAATGCTTGTAACCATTGGGAATTTAACAAAATTCTTCTTAAAATACATTCCCGAAAAAAATCGTAACTTTAAGCAGGGGCAGGAATCTATGAAGTGTCATCAAAACGTGAGGAAAAAGTGAGCGCACAGGAAATTTTTCAAAAATTAGAGAAAACCCATCTGTTAGTGGGTTATTTTCCATACCCGGAATGTAATGTTTGTCAGGTGCTGCGGCCTAAAGTGGAGCAATTGGTGAAACAGTACGAAGATTTTGAATTTTTGTACGTGGACATTCACCAATATCCGGAAGTAAGCGGTCAACTATTGGTGTTCAGTGTACCAACGGTTATTGTCTTTGCCGATGGGAAAGAAGTAAAGCGATTAAGCCGCCATTTTTCAATAGGTGAACTGGAAAGTGTGTTGGATCGCTTAGAAGAAGTTTACCAGATGTAGCCCATGATTGAACCGCTGGAACAACGCTTTTTCCTGACTCCGCCCGATCTGATTGTGTTGTTACAAAGGCAACGGGAGGGAGAGAGCCAGACCGTAGATCTGTCGCTGGATCTGGGACGAAGCCGTTGCAAAGTGCGGGTGGAAGATGGAAAAGTGGTAGTAGAAAAAAAGAAAATACGCTTACCGCTGCCCGAAATTGAAATTTCCGAAGTAGATACCCGTACCATCTGGATTTTCCGGAAAAACGGTTGGGAAAAGTGGCACCGTTTTGACCCGGCCAGGCAGAAATACTACAAGATGGTCTTCGTTGCCCCTGGTAAACCGCCCACCATCGAAATCAGCGGCATTAAAATGCACGTTACCCAGGGTGGCGATCCGGCCCTGGATACCCGTCGGAAACTGAATTCTCTGGGACTGCTGCGCGGTCGGGTGCTGGAAACCTGTTTGGGACTGGGGTACAGTGCCATTGCCAGTGCCTCTCGCGGCACCGTCAAACAGGTGATTGCCTGCGAAGCCGATCTGAACGTGCTCAATTTCTGCCGGGAAAATCCCTGGTCGCAAGAACTGTTTACCAGTCCGAAAATTCACCTCGTCGTAGAACCGGTGGAGCAATTTCTGGGAAACATCCCGGAAGGGTATTTCTCCGCCGTTCTGCACGATCCCCCTCGATTTGCCCTGGCCCCGCAACTTTATTCCCTGGAATTTTACCACCGGATTTTTCGCATCTTGCGGCAACATGGTCAATTCTACCACTACACCGGTAATCCCAATCAAGCACAGCGGAAACATTCCCTGGCCCAACAAACCCGGGCGCGACTGAAGAAAGCCGGCTTTTCCCGGGTAAAAGAAGCCTATCAAGGGGTGTTGGCGATTAAATAAAATTCATTGGGAAACAATTTGGACCAACCCTGGGGAGGGGAGAAACTTTTACCTTTAATTCTCTGAAACGACCTTAAAATTCCCACCGCTGAAGCATTTGAGACAGTTACTCTAAGCGATCTGCGTTGGCAGCGCTTGCCGAATGTCGCTGATTTGGGGGAACCAAGATTACAGGAACGGTAAATTTTCCGAATCTTCTTCGGAAGAGAGGTCTTCTGTCTCCTCTTCTTCACGAACCAGCACCAAAATGGCGCTTTGGGGAATAATCAGGTATTTCTCATGTTCGTAGTGAATCTCCACTGCCGCCTTGCGCAGAAAAAGAGCATAGTCGCCCGGACGCGCTTCCACCGGTAAGTATTTTATTTCCCGGGTCAGATTTTTCCAGGGTTCGTCGGACAGACCGGTTGGATCGGGCAGGGGAATCCCGGGGCCGGTTTGAATTACAAATCCTCCCATGACCTCTTCTTTTTCCTTCACCGTTTGCGGAAGGTACAGCCCTACTTTGGTGCGATCTTCCCGTTCGTCCGGTTTAATGAGAATCCGATCGCCCGTAACAATAAGTTTCTTTTTACCCATTGTAACGCCCTTTCTTGCCCCCAAAAACTTAATAAAAAGAACCTCTTAACACAAATAGATTGCCAATAGGTGTAAAAAAAGGCGGTTTCTCAACCGCCTTTATGGTAACCTGCCTAAAAATGACTTATTTTACAATTGCCAGGACATCACTGCGCTGGACAATCAGGTATTCCTGACCGTCGATTTTGATTTCGTCGCCGGCGTATTTGGCAAAAAGAATCCGGTCGCCTTCCTTGAAAATTTCCTTGATGTCCTCATCCGTGCCAACGGCAATCACTTTGCCCATGCGCGGTTTTTCTTTGGCCGTGTCGGGAATAATAATGCTGCCTACCCGCTGCTCTTCCTCTTCAATGGGTTGAATCAATAAACGATCATCAATCGGTTGAACCTTCATTTGTTACCTCCTCTTAGCCTTTTATCCCTAACAGTTTATTAATTTTAGGCTTGTCAAATCCCACGATGGGACGATTGTTGATAAGGATTACCGGCACACCCATCTGGCCGGTTCGCCGCATCATATCCTGCGCGGCTTTCTGATCGCGGGAGACGTCCACCTCTTTGAAACGAATTTTCTTCTCAATAAAATAGCGTTTGGCCGCCCGGCAAAAACTGCACGTCGGAGTCGTAAAAATAATCACTCGAGCTTGTTGTGCCATATCCTCCTACCTCGTTAATTTTTCATTGATGCACCCTGAACGTAATAGTTCAGTTTTTCCACAATATGATTTTTGGGAACTGCACCCACAATCTGATCGACCATTCGACCATTCACAAAAATTCCCAGCGTTGGAATACCCATGATCTGGTACTCCATGGCGGTGTATTGGTTCTCATCGGTATTCAATTTAACCACTTTTACCAGACCTTCGTAATCGCGCGCAATCTCCTCCACTACCGGAGCAATAATCCGGCAGGGCGCACACCAGGGGGCCCAGAAATCCACCAGCACGGGAATAGGCGATTCTAACACCTCTTTTTGAAATGTCGCATCCGTGACCTGAATCGGTTTACTCATTAACATCAACCTCCTTTTTACTATTTTAGCGTTAAATATTTGTCAGCTTCTCTTACAGGTTCTTGCCATTTACGAATCTCACCACAAAATTCACAGCGCCAGATTGGTAAATTACCGCAACAACCCGGATGAAACTTCATGTTTTTTCCACATTTTGGACAGACTCTCTGCTGTTCGTTTCGTAATGTTTTTTGCACTAATCTCACTAAAATCTTTAGAATCGCCTATTTGATGTAAAATAGTTACTTCAGGTTACAATTGTTTTTAATTCATTTTATTTTCAAAAGATCCCTTTGTTTCAATAAAATAATACAATTACCTAATTTTTCTTTACCTTTTTCAACAAGTCTTGCACCATGTCTTTGTGGATGATCAGGGTCATTATTTTAAGCTTGACGTAATCTTCATGGTAGAAATAATAACCTTTGTTTTTACCATTACGCGATCCGGCTGCCGAGTCTTTAATCAGATACCAATCTTTTCCGTCTTTCGTGAGGTAACCAACCAGATGAATGGCGTGGTCGTCGGTGGTTGTATGGTTCTTAAAACGGAATTCTCGGGCGGAATCGTCGATGTATTCCGAAGGAATATCAAAAGTGGGAACCACCGCCACTTCGGCATGAGAATCGTAACCCGGTTCGGAAACATCGCCCCCAATTCCAATGGTGTAACCGGCACGGATGGCTTTTTTAACGACTTCCATAAAGTCGTCCACCGGAACATTCAGATAGTTTTTGCATTTCCACCAGTTATCCGGTACCTCGTATTCTACAAATTGGTAAAAGGGTTTTTCCATGAGGGACATAATGTTGTAGTAATCATTCAAAT
>JAJRXE010000153.1 GCA_024276455.1 Calditrichota bacterium | reverse complement strand
TTTTTTGAAATTGTTAGAATTAAAACATTTAAGCTTAAAGACCTTGAGATGTCTAAAAGTGATACTGCATTCAAAAAAAGATTGAAAACTCACTGGATAAGAACCAACATTAAACATTTACGCAATTACTATCGTCATGATGATTATGATAAACCAGAACAAATTCAAAAAATCTTTAATCGATATATTAGGAAAGATTATCCCACTCAACAAAGTGATTGGATTTTATGTCAGCAGAAAATGTTAGAAGATATTGTTATATGGTTAAAAGATTTGATGGAAATTATAAAAAATAAAGAATTACGATTGTTGCATTCTACAATAGAGAAGAAAAATTGATTTCTTTTTTGAAATTGTTAGAATTAAAACATTTATATTTTTAATGCCTCTTTACCACCTCCCCCAGTGCCGGGCCGATTTTGACCAGCCCGCTCTCGGTAATCTCCATGACGTGAATCCGGGTATCGTGGCCGGCGAGCCGACAGCCGTCAATGCGGAAGAGGCGCACCACCTCGCCGATGGGTAATCCGTACAGACGCTCTTTGTAGCTGGAATCGATGGTCTCTTTGGAAAGCACCAGGGTGCCATCCAGGATGTGAGCCACCGCGAATCCGCCGGCCGCCTCGGCGGAGAGCTCCTCGTGTCCGGAACGTTTCTGAGAGACCAGCAAACCAGTCTGGTGCCATTTTTTCAGAAAGTTGAAAAACTGGCGCACCACCAGCCGGGCAGTCATCTCTTTGTGCTCGTACAATCCGGTAACGGAATCGATGATGGTGTGGCACACCCGGTAGGTTTTGATGACGTGAGCCAACGTGGTCAACAGGGAGGGCAAATTCTCCCGCAGCCGGGAATGGGAGGCTACGTCGATAAAGATGATGGTCTCATCCACCCGCTCTTCCCCTATTCCCAGCGCGGCAGCGCGTTGCCTCATCCCTATCACCAGAAAAGGGGCGGGCGATTCCACGGTAATAAACGCTACCCGCTCGCCCCGGGCTGCCTGGGTAAGGGCGTACTGCTCCACCAGCAGGCTTTTACCGGTATCCGCCACCCCGGTCAGATTCAGCACTGCGTAACGGGGAATGCCACCCAGCGGCTGCTGCACCACGCGCTCCCCCTCCAGACGGGTGGTAAAGAACAGTTCGTCCAATCCTGCCACGCCGGTGGGCACCCCTTCCAATTCCGGCGCCTTCTCACCCGCCTCGGCAAACCGGACAATGCTCTCTTCCACCATTTCCGGCTGGTAACCCTCGTAGCGATTTTCCTCCATCGGCGTTCCCTCCCCTATTTTTGCCGTATATATCGGGACATAAGAACATATGGATTTAAAGCATTATTCCGATTTCAAGTTACACCCTATCCTGCCATCTCATACTTCCGTAATCCCTGCCTTAACTGTTTCAACAGATGCGCCGGAGAAGAAATGCTCTCCGGCAGTTTGTCCGCCAGCTCTTCGAAGCGTTTTCCCTCTATGACCACATCGTTCAACAGATCACGCAGTTCCTCCCGCTGCAGGGGAAATTTCTTCCCGCGGAGACGCCGCAACACTTCCAGCGGCCAGGCAATATCCAGCAAATCGGACACTTGCTGGAAGGTGCTTTCCAGGAAATGCACGCTCTCGTTCCCGGCCTGAATTTCCTGGTAAGCCCACTGCGCCAGTCCCGCAGCGGTGTGCACCTTCACCTCCCGGGCGTTCAGCTCGGCGCTCAATTTTTCCTGCACCTTCTCCGCACTGGCATGCAGAATATTGCGCACGGTCTGGGTGCTAACGCCCAACGTTTGGGCAATTTCGTCGGCGGTTTTATTGAATTCCCGGGACAGCACAATGGCGTAGGCTGCCTGCAACAGGCTGGGAATCCAGGTTAGATTGCGGTATTCGATGAGTTTTTGCGGACCGCCGGCCAGTTCCAGCGCTTTCAGAAAAATGCGCATGGCCAGGGCATCGGCGGTAACCTCCCGAATTTCCTGATTCACCACAACCATTGGCCTCCCCTCCTCTGTTTTGGTGGTGGTTAAGCAAATTCAGAAATTTATCCTTGAGGATAAAATTTACGCCTGAGGGAAATTTCCAGTTCCGGAAGAAATGATTTTTTATTTTGAAAACAATTTTGAATTGATTCGACCTTCGGCTCCCATGAATCAGGCTGTTCCTGGCCTTTTTTAAAGCGGCAATTTTGCAAGAAAAGGATCAATCGGTAGCTGCCGGCTTCCGGCCGGCACCAATCTTTTCCGGCGAGGGTTGTTTGAAAAGCGAGTTGGGCGACTCGCTCTACTATTGGACATGCTGTTACGCCGATCCAAAAAACTTTCTCTTTCAGAAAATTCCAGGTAGCGCACTGGTCGAAGATGTTTCAGGCGCCAAATTTATTGAACCGCAGGGCGTTGGCCATAGCGACCAAAATAATATTTTTCATGGGCATACGTCCCAGGTACCCTTTAATGCATTCGCTTTCGCCAAAGCGAGTTACCCCGTCCGGCCGGCAGTACTTTGACCACAGCAGGGCCGGCACCGGATGCCAGCTATGGGATTTGAGCACCGCCGGAGTGGAATGGTCGCCGGTCACCACCAGGACGTCGGGATTCAATTCCCGCAGGCGGGCCGACCAGGCATCCACCGTTTCAATCATCTTCACTTTCGCCTCAAAGTTGCCGTCCTCACCGTAGCTATCGGTCTTTTTGAAATGAATAAAGAAAAAGTCGTACTGATCGTAATTTTCTTTTAACTGCTCCCACATGTCGTCGAAGGTTTCCGGAACCGGCGGCACCGTCATGCCCACCAGTCGCGCCAGGCCGCGGTACATGGGATACTGGGCAATGGCAATGGAGCGCAAGCCGTAGCGTTCTTCCATGGTGGGGAAGGGAACGTACTTGGCGAATCCCCGCGCCAGCACAAAATTGGCAGGATGGTCATCTTTCAGGATTTCTTTTACCTGACGGAGAAATTCTTTGACATACTCCGCCGTTTTCTGGGAAGCCTCGTCTTCACCCACCGGATCCAGCGGCAGTACGCCGGTCTTCTGGGGATCGGTGTCGTTAATATTACCGCCCAGGCCGTCCCCGCGCAGCACCAGCACCGCCCGGTGTTCGGAAACGGTTTCCAGAAAGAGCTCCACTCCCGCCGGCATTTTCAAATTGGCACGAATTTTTTCCACCAGTTTGCGATTCACTTCGGTGGAAATTCGTCCCGCCCGGCGGTCCACCACCCGTCCCTGCTCGTCAATGGTGCAGAAATTCAGGCGAGCGGCCACGTCCCGGCTGGTCAGCTCAAAATCAATCCCCAGGGCCGAGAGCACTCCACGACCGATATTGTTCTCCACCGGATCGTAACCGAACAATCCCAGATGCGCCGGTCCGCTGCCCGGGGTAAATCCGGGATGAATCGGATCGAGCAGTCCGCAAATCCCTTCGCTGGCATATTGATCCAGGTTGGGCGTCCGGGCAGTCTCCAATTCGGTTTTGTCCCCGCCCGGCAAAGGTAAACCACCTAATCCATCCATAATCAAAAATACAATTTTGCTGTCGTTCTGAACCAACAACTCTTCCCAAACTTTCTCGTTCATCGGATTCTCCTTTCACCCTTTTGACAAGAGCATAAATTACAGTTGGAACCTGCCATTTGCAATAAGGAAAAATCCTTGATTCATTTTGTTTTCTTTTCTATTATTGCAATAACGCGTAACAGGAGAACGAACCTATGGCCATAACGGAATTAAATCCCGCCCAGTTGAAAAAGAAACTCCCCTTAAATCTTTTCCCGTTCAAAACCACCGAGGAAATATCCCCGCTGGATAGTGTAATTGGCCAGGACCGGGCCATTCGAGCCATTGAATTTGCCCTGGCCATGGACCATTCCGGGTACAACGTTTTCGTTACCGGAATGAGCGGTACCGGCCGAACCACCATTGTCCAGAACATTGTGAAGAAGATTGCCAACAAACAACCGCCCCCCAGCGACTGGGTGTACGTGTACAATTTTGAAGACCCCGATCAGCCCACCGCCCTGGAGTTGCCGCCCGGTAAAGGGAAAATTTTTCAGGGGGACATGACAGAACTCCTTAAAACGCTCAAAAAGGAAATTCCGGCCACCTTCAACAGCGAAGAGTACGAGAAACAAAAGCTCACCATTATTAATCGGGTGAACGAAGCAAAACGCAAACTGCTGAGCGAACTGGACAATTACTCGCGCAACCTGGGAATTCAAATTCAGCAGACCCCGGCCGGTTTTCAGCCCATGCTGATGAAGGGCGACGAGCCGCTGAAACCGGAGGAGTACGAGAAACTTTCCGAGGAAGAGAAGAAAGAAATCGAACGCAAGTTAGAAGATATTCAGATCAAAATCAACGATGCGGTGCGCGAGATGGTGAAATTAGAACGCCAGGCGCAACAGGAATCACGAGTACTTGCTGAGTGGGCATGTAACCTGTGGCGACTGCGGCTGCAAGTGCAGCGGGCGGAGCAATGGGAAACATCTGTATTATGCCTGCAATTCGTACCTGAACC
>JAJRXE010000152.1 GCA_024276455.1 Calditrichota bacterium | reverse complement strand
CGAGAGGTAGTGACCGTCCCCGTAGTACAGCGAAAAGGGGATGGGAAGCAGCATCATGACGGAAAGGAAAATGGAAAGCAGTCCTAAAATATGAATGACGCTGGCGATGCGCACGGGATTCTCCTTTTACAATGTTCCGGAGTTGCTTCGGTGGTCTGGTAACCCTCTCTGGTTTGCACCCAACGAATTTATTTGACGAAAAACTTTTCCACCCGGGCACGGGCTTGCGGCAGGGTGAATACGATCACCCGATCTCCCGGTTCAATCACCGTGTCGCCGCGGGGAATAATCAGTTCTTCCCGGTGTAAAACCGCTCCGATGATGGCATGGTGCGGAAAGTGGATTTTCCGCAGCGGCTTTTTGGTGATTTTGCTGCCCTCCCGGGCCAGGAATTCAATGACTTCCGCCTCGATTCCCGGAAGGGTGTTGACGGAAGCCACCTCTTTCTGGCGGATGAAGCGCTGCACGGCGTTGGCGGTAATGAGCTGCTTGCTAACCACCGCGTCCATGCCAATGGTGGGAGTAATGGGCAGATACTCTACCTTGTTCACCAGGGCAATAGTGCGGGGCACCTGCAGGTGGCGAGCCACCAGGGTGGCAATGATGTTGGTCTCGTCGTCGCCGGTCACCGCCACAAAAGCGTCCATGTCCATGATGCCCTCCAGGGCCAGCAGATCGATGTCGGTACCGTCTCCCTGAATGATCAGCGTGTGGGGGAGCAGGTCAGCAATTTCGCGCGATTTGTCCACGTTGCTCTCAATGATTTTGACGTTCATTTCCTTCGAGAAAGCCAGCGCCACGTACTGTCCGATCAGTCCGCCGCCCAGAATCATGAGGTTCTCCATGCGAATTTGTTTCTTCCCGGCCAGTTCCAGGAAGCTTTGCACGTAATCCGGATGGCTCACGATGAAAATTTGATCTCCCGGCACCAGAAGGTCGTCGCCCCGGGGAATCAGGGTGTGTTCCTTGCGCTTAATGGCAATGATGCGCATGGGCGGGTTGCCGTACTGTTCTCCCAGGTCGTTCAAGGGAATACGCAGGATGGAAGCGTTTTTTTCGATGCGGAGACCCAGCAGCTGAATCCGACCGTCCTCAAATTCAATGACGTCGGTGGCGCTGGATTGGCGGATGAGCCGGATGATGGCTTCCGCGGTGGCTTTTTCCGGATGAATGATCAGGTCGATGCCCAGCTCTTCCGGCTGGAAAATGAACTGCGGTTCGCCGAACTCTGGATTGCGAATCCGGGCAATGGTGGTGTTTACCCCGCTTCGTTTGGCCATCATGCAGGCCAGAATGTTGACTTCGTCCCGGTCGGTCATTCCCGCCAGAATGTCCACCTCTTCCAGATGGGCTTTCTTCAACACCTGGTAGCTAGAGGCGTTACCTTCAATCACCAGGGCGTCCAGCTGGTCGTTGGCGCGTTTCACATGCTCGGGGTCCGATTCCACAATGATGATGTTGTGCCCTTCGTTGAGCATCTGTCTGGCTAACTGAAATCCGATATCTCCGGCACCTAAAATCAGAATGTTCATTGGCAGGCTCTTTAGTTTCGAGAATTGGTTGATTTTTTAATTAACAGAATGGGGGTTGAATGCTGAACCGGCACCGGCCAGAAATTCTTCCCTAAAAGGGCCCGGTCTCCCGGATTCGAGCAATAGTGGTTTACAAAAGATCACAGAGAGATGTTTGACCAGATTGGTATGTTCAGAGCTATTTTGATTCATTCCGGAATTTAGTTTTATTCAAGTGCCATTAAAAATACAATATTCGCTGCGGTTTTGCAAGAATCCTTTCGGAAATCTGGGTGTCCTGCCAGGGGATTGTCCCGGTAAAACTAACCACCCGGAGGGTGGAGGGCGACGCTCGGATCGGGGATTAGTCCGTTGAAGTGTTTTCGAAAAAACGGAAATCGCATCTTCCCACCGGACAGGAATTTGCGCTTTCGTGGCCGGATTGGAGGAAATCGGTTTTTCTCATCCATCGCAAAAGCGGTTTCAGAAAGGATTCGCTTTATTTTTGAAACTTTCCGGTCATTCTACCGTTGGCAATAATATAGCCCACAAATTGGTCTGGAGGATGTGCGTGAAACGATTGATTTTGCTGCTATTTCCTTTGGTTGTTTGGCTGACGCTGGTGACCACCCCGTCCGTTTTGCATGCCCAGGAAAAGAAAGAAAAAGGGAAATTGGCCGATTTCGAAGACGATGTGGAAGGTAAAAACGAAAAAGATTCGGAGGACTTTTCCGACAGCGAGGGGGAGGTCAGCTTTTTCTTTTTTCTGGACAATCTGGATTTAATCCGCTTTGTTCCCCGGGCACTGGTCACCGGTTTTCCCTACGAGGATTCCCTTTTTTACGGGGGACGTTACTGGCAGAGCGGCTTCACGGATTATCCTTACGCCCCGGGCCAGGTCGGCCTGTTCCTGCCCGGCAGCGCAAAACGCTATGCTTTCCATATTAGCGGACATTATTTTCAGGAAAGCGATCGGCTGCAGGGGCTGGGAATCCGCCTGCGCTGGTCTCCCAATCCTTACCTATCGTTTAACCTCCATTACAACGATCTAGCAGAGGAGTTGACCACCCGCAACGATTACCTGCGCTTGTACGATCTGTTGGTGAACTACTACCGGGTGCGCCAGCCGCACTGGACACTCTGGTGGGGGTTGGGACTGAAAGGATTCCAGGGCGATCGCACCCACAACGGTTTCGCTTTCAATCTGGGAACGGAGTTTTTCCCTTTTGCACCGATCAGTCTGCATCTGAATTACAGTTACGGTTTTGTGGTCGAAAGCGGAATTCGGGAATGGTTTTTCCGCCTTAATCTTCACCTCAACCGGCAGATTCTT
>JAJRXE010000151.1 GCA_024276455.1 Calditrichota bacterium | reverse complement strand
TGAGAATTTGCCCCGCTGGAACACCATTTCCATTAGCGGTTACCACATCCGGGAAGCGGGTGCCACGGCAGTGCAGGAAGTGGCGTTTACCTTTGCCAACGCCATTGCCTACGTGCAGGCGGCCATCAATGCCGGACTGAACGTGGACGATTTTGCTGGACGGTTGTCCTTCTTTTTCAACGCCCACAACAATCTGTTCGAAGAGGTGGCCAAGTTCCGGGCGGCAAGACGGATGTGGGCGCGCATCATGAAGGAGCGTTTCGGCGCCCAGAAGCCCAAAAGCATGATGCTGCGCTTCCACACCCAGACGGCCGGCAGTACCCTTACCGCACAGCAACCGGACAACAACATCATCCGCACCACCATCCAGGCGCTGGCGGCGGTGCTGGGCGGCACCCAGTCCCTGCACACCAACTCCCGCGACGAGGCGCTCAGCCTGCCCACCGAGGAATCCGCCCGCATCGCCATCCGCACCCAGCAAATCATTGCTTACGAGAGCGGAGTGACCGACACGGTGGATCCGCTGGGTGGTTCCTACTACGTCGAGCATCTTACCGATGAGATTGAGCGACGCGCCATGGAGTACATCCAGACCATTGACCGCCTGGGCGGTGCGGTGGAGGCGGTGAAGAACAAGTATTTCCAGAACGAAATTGCGCGCAGCGCCTACGAATACCAGAAACGAGTGGAAAGTAAAGAACAGATTGTGGTGGGGGTGAATGAATTTACCATCGAGGAGGAACCGCCGGAAGAAATTCTCCGTATTGATGAATCGCTGGTTGCCAAGCAAATCACCCGGGTGCGCAAATTGCGGCAGGAGCGGGACAACGCCCGGGTACGAAAAGCGTTGCAGGAATTACAGAATGCGGCTCGCGGCACCGACAATCTGATGCCTTACATCATTCAGGCGGTGGAAGCTTACGCCACGGTAGGCGAAATTTCCAATGCCCTGCGAGAGGTCTTCGGAGAGTATCAGGAATAGTTTTCTCCGGAGTTGGCTCACCAAATCGCCAGGTGGCCAGGTATTCATTTTGTTGGATGGGTGAGAAATTCGACGACAATTGTGTTTTGTCCAGAGATGCAGTTAATATCAAATTTAATTGATTAATATTGCTTCTGCTTCTTGTTACCTTGACGTTTTTGGGAGAGGATTAATTTAAAAGGAGTGATATATTCCGGTTGGTTCAGGGGGCTGTTCAAAAATATCTTTTGAACAGCCTTTTTTTATTGTAACTTAAGACATTATCCGGGATAAATGGACTTTACCTGACCATTCAATCATTAGAAGGATCTTCCAGGGAGCGGAGGTCATTCAAAATAGTAGAATGTAGTTTTTGAAATATTTTCGATTGTGAACGACATGTTAATCGATTAAAAGGGATCGATAAGGAATGCATTTACCTGGTAATTATACTACCTTTTTTACCATACCCGAGACGCCCTTGCGGATTTACCACTACCAGCGAGTGGATAGCACCAACATCCGAGCGGAAGCACTTGCCCGGGTGGGGGAACCTGCCTGGACGGTCGTGTGGTCGGATGAACAAACCGCCGGGCGGGGACGTTTTCAACGGGAGTGGATCAGTCCCGCCGGCCTGGGATTGTGGTTTTCTCTAATCCTGCGACCTCACCTGCCGCTTGGGAAATGGAATTTAATCAATCTGTTCAGCGCCCTGACGGTGGCGGAAGTGCTGGACGAAAAGTTCCGTCTGGTCGGCTCTGGAAAAACGGTAAGGGTTAAGTGGCCCAACGATGTGTACGTTGGGGAACGGAAAATTTGCGGAATTCTGTTGCAAAGCGGACGGGATGCAGGCGGAGAGAACTTCCTGATTGTGGGTATTGGCATCAATGTCAATCAGGGGCAGGAGCATTTTCCGGGAGAATTGCAAGACCGTGCGACCTCTCTATTCCGGGAAACCGGGATGTACTGGGAATTAATTCCGTTGTTAAAAGAGATTTTGGAGCAATTTTACCGGGAATACGGATTGGAGGAGGAAAGACAATTTGCGAATTTGGTCGCCCGGTTTGAGCAAAAAATGGTTTTTCGGGGTGAAGAAGTTAAAATTAAACTTCCGGACAAGGTAATTGAAGGGAAAATTGTTAAATTAACCGAGGACGGTTTTTTAATCTTACAAACAGACAGGGGAGAGCAACTCATCACCGCAGGTGATGTGGGAATTTTAAAAGAAAAAGGAGTTTAGCATGATTCTGACGGTTGACATTGGTAATACCCATATTGAAATGGGTGTGTTTGATGGGGGAAACCTGCTAAAAAGCTGGCGGGTCGCCACAGGATTAGAACGTACCGAAGACGAATACCTGGTCTTTTTACAGCATTTCCTGATGCAGGAGCGTTACACCCTTTCGGATGTAAAAGGAGTGGCCATTTCCTCGGTGGTGCCCAATGTTACTTTTGTCTTCGAAAAACTGTGTCAGAAATATCTCCAGATGGATCCTTTGTTGGTGGATCACACCTTGAATCTGGGCATCACCATTCGCTACGAAAAACCGGAAGAGGTGGGAGCCGACCGAATTTGCAATTCCGTGGCCGGATTCAATAAATTTAAACAGGCGGTGGTTGTGCTCGATTTCGGAACGGCGACCACTTTTGACGTGGTAAACTCCCGGGGGGAGTATTTGGGGGGAATTATTGCTCCGGGGATTGAGACCACGGCCTGGGCACTGGCGCAAAAGGCCGCCAAATTACCCAAAATCAGTCTGGAATTTCCGGCCAGTGTGATTGGCCGTAATACTCAGCAAAGCATGCAGGTGGGCATCATGTACGGCACCGTCGCCATGATTGAAGGATTAATCGCCCATCTGCGATCCGAGTTGGGTGAAAAACCGAATGTGATTGCCACCGGCGGATTAACCCGACTGGTGCAACCCCGGACGAAAGTGATCGATCTGTTTGCGCCTCATCTGGTCTTGGAGGGATTGTTTCAGATTTACCAGTTGAATCGGCTCTGAGATTCAGAAAAAAGAAAAAAATGGGCGAATTTTACGGAATCAAACCGCCGTGTAGCGATTGCCGGGCGGCGCTAAAATAAATCTTGTAGAGTTAAATTTATTTTGTTAAATTAATAAAAAACAACTGTTCTGATATGAAAATCCAGGAAGCAATTAAAATTATTATTTCCCACCCGGAAAAGAATTTCTTTCAATCGGTCCAGGCCAAGCTTCCTGCTTCCAACGCGGAATTGTTTTATTTGACCACGCTGGAAGATTTGCGTCCCTACGCTCAGAAAGTAGATCCCCATGTAAATGTGGTGTTTGTGGGGAGAGAGTTTCAGTCCAATAAAGAATTAAACGAACTGATTCCGCTCGATTTATTTAAAGAAAAATGGTTAATTTTCCTGCTTTCTGCTTCCGCCCAGGAATTTGTGGTAAATTATTTACGCCAATTTCCCCGCTCCATTTTTTTACCGGCGGAAATTCCTCCCTCGGTAGTCAGTCACAACCTGAAAGCAATTGTGGAAAGCGAAATTCAGTTTGCCGCCGCGAAAACCCGCAGAGAGATAGCAGAATATTTGGTGAATTGTTTAAAAATTCTGTACCGGGAAAAAACCCTGGACGAGAACCTGGGGGAACTGGTCAACTATTTGCCCAAAATTTTTCCGTACGATTATTGGGCGGTTTTTACGGTGGATCCCGAGCTGCATCAGGTGCTCCATTTTGCCCAGTTTGTTCCCCCTCATTTGCGAAAAAATGCCATTATTACGCCCAAACTGGAGAAATTGGCGCTGGGTTTTGCGACCCGGGGAGAAGAATTCGAATTGTCCTACCACCAGGACGAGCACCTTTTCCGCAAACTTCGGGAGTGGGGCTGGCACGTTGAGCAAATCTACTTTTTGCCCTTTCGATTGAAAGGGGAGGTCGGGGGTGGAATCCTCATTGGAAATACCAAAGAGACAAAGGAGACAAAAGAGGGGATGAATTTTTTAAGCAGCCTGGCGGAAATATTATCGCAACGAGTGTTACGTTTTTTCAAAATTGCCAAGATCGGGCAGTTCTCCGATGGCTTTGCCGACCAGCTTATTGCCAATCGTTTCTCCGAAGAAGCCATTCTGCAAATTGCCTGTAAAATGATTAACCAGGTCACCGATGCAGACAGTACGATTTTCTGGCAAATCAATCGCGGTTTCGGATTCCTCTTCCCCAAATACAGTTATTTTAAAAAATCCGAAAGCACCCCCAGAGAAATAGAGAAAAATATTATTTTCTTGAACAAAGATCCCCAGTTCAATAAAATCATCTCTTCCGATGCGACCCATTTGCTGGAAAATGTGGCTGAGAATCCGGATTTGAACCTCGCCACCCGACAGACCTTTGCCAAACTGGAGTACGGTAATCTGTTTATTGCTCCGATTCGCATTCAGCACGAGGAAATCGGAGTGATTATTGCCAATAAAAAGAAAAAGAACGACCGCTTCATGCCCTGGCAGATTGACTGGGTGGAGCAGCTGCTTAAAAAACTGCACACTGTGCTCCACGATACCTTTGTGGTGCGCGAAGCCAATTACAAGTTGAAACAGCTTTCCCGTATTTTTGAGCTGGGGAACGAAATTAAGCTGGATTTGAATCTGGAGGAAATTCTGGCGCGCATTCTGCAAAGTATTCGCAAAACGCTGGGGTGGAATGATGCGGTCATTCTACGCAGCAACGATTTTCTGAAGAGTTACGAACCGGTGCGGAAGGTCGGGTTTGACAAAAAAGGCAATTTCGTTATTGATTTTTTCAAACCGGTTCCTTTTCAGGAGTTTAACAAATTTATTCGCAAATGCAAGAAAATCAGCAGTTCTTATTTTTACGAATCCCACCCGGTGAGTGTCAATAACCATGTGTTGCCGGCGGAACATGAGCTCATTAGTGAGTGGCACGACCAGGATCTGCTGGCCATTCCCATTGAGACCCGCCGGAAATATCTCGGCTATTTAATCGTCCACGATCCGGTGGACCGCCTGAAACCCACTGAAGACAAAGTGAAGGCGCTGGAGTATTTTGCTAACCAGGCGGCCGTGGCCATTGAGAATTCCTATTTGTACGAAAACCTGCAGACGTCCGAAGAGCGCTACCGGGCGCTGGCAGAAACGATGACCCTGGCGCTGGTGACCTGCGATTTTAAACAAAAAATTCTGTACGTAAATCCGGCTTTCGAACGGCTGGTGGGTAAGGAAAAGCGGGTATTGACCAAACAGCCGCTGAGCAGCTATTTTACCGACAAAAGCAAAGAAAAGCTGGCGGAAATTGTGGAAACCATCGAGAAAATTGACGAAACTCGCAAATCCATTGAGAATGTGGAACTGGAACTCATTCCTGAACAGGGAGAAGTGATTCCGGTCTCCACCTTTGCCTTTCCCTTTTACCAGCAGCGCCAGAAGGTGGGGTTCTTTCTGGTACTGAACGACCTGCGACTGGCCAAAAAGCTGGAGCGCTTGAAAGCGGACTTCAACTCCATGATTGTTCACGACCTGCGCTCGCCCATGAATGTGATTCAGGGATTCCTGGAATTGATTCGCAACCGGGTGGTGGGCGACATTAATTCCGAACAGGAAGAATTGCTGGATCTGGCAAAGGAAAATGTGAAAAAGGTGTTAATGCTGGTGGACAATTTCCTGGTGGCATCCAAAATTGAGGTGGGGAAATTCTCCATCGAACCCAAGGTAAACGAGCTGAATTCCCTCCTGGAACGCATTATTGAGAATCACAAGCTGCTGGTGAAAAACAAGAACATTACCATCGAAAGTCGGCTAAACAAAAATCTGCCTTTACTGTTGTTCGATCCTTTGCGCATTGAACAGGTGATGAACAACTTGTTAAGCAACGCCGCCAAATTTACCCCGGAGGGCGGCAAAATTACGGTGACCACCGATCTGTACCAGAAAGAGATCAAAGGGGAAGTGAAGTTCTTTGCCCGGGTAGGCGTCCACGACACCGGGGTGGGTATTCCGCCGGATAAAATCGACCAGATTTTTCAGAAATACGAACAGGCCGAATCCGCTCTGACGCTAAAATCAGCCGGCACCGGACTGGGACTGTCGATCTGCAAGGAAGTGATTAATCTCCACGGGGGAGAAATCTGGGTGGAAAGCGAGGTCAACAAAGGCAGCCATTTCTATTTTACGCTTCCCATTGAACCTTCCATCGAAAAATTCATAAAATAGGCAGACTTTTGGAGAACGGATTTTCGTCAGGGAGTTGTGCCGGGCGCAAAAGATCACTATCTTCTGACGAATTTGCATGAATGGATGGGATGAGCAACGTGGCGAAGAAAAGCACTAAAAACAGCGCAACGACTCCATTGATGGAGCAATATCTTTCCATTAAAGCGAAATACCAGGACATGATCCTGTTGTACCGCATGGGGGATTTTTACGAAACCTTTTACGAGGACGCCAAGACCATCAGTCGGGTACTGGGCATTGCGCTTACCAAACGTTCCCATGGTAAAGCCTCGGATGTCCCCCTGGCGGGATTCCCCTACCATGCTCTGGATGCCTATTTACCCAAGTTGATTCAGGCGGGGCACAAGGTGGCCATTTGCGAGCAGGTGGAAGATCCCAAATTGGCAAAGACCGTGGTAAAACGGGAAGTGGTAGAGGTTATTACGCCCGGCACCACCCTTTCCGAAAAAATCCTGGACAATAAGAATAACAACTTTCTGGCGGCGGTGGTGGTGGAAGGAAACCAGGCCGGAATTGCTTACTGCGACATTTCCACTGGCGACTTTTTTGTCAGCCAGTTCGAGCTGGACAATCTGGTGGACTACTTCCAGCAAATTGGACCCAAGGAAATCCTGGTTCCTGCCAACGAACACGAAAATTTCCTGCCGCTTTTTCATCAACGGATGCCCGCCATTCTTACCAAACTGGACGACTGGGTCTTTCAACACGCTTACAGCTACGAGATTCTTTGCCAGCATTTCCGTACCCCTAATTTAAAAGGGTTTGGCATCGAGGAGCACCGCCTGGCGGTGGTGGCGGCCGGAGCCGTGTTGCATTACATGAAGGAAAATTACCAGAACGGCCTCTCGCACATCAATCGGGTGGCTTATGTCGCGCTGGACGATTACATGATTCTGGACAGTACCACCCGGCGGAATCTGGAGATTACCACCACATTGCTGGGCAATAAGCGCGAAGGGACCCTGGTTTCCATTCTGGACAAAACGGTAACGCCCATGGGAGGGCGATTGTTGAAACGCTGGATTACGCATCCGCTGGTGCGTTTAGCATTGATTAATCAACGGTTAGATCGGGTGGAGGCCTTCTACCAGCACGACGAATTGCGTCGCAACTTGCGGGATTTGTTAAGCGAAATGGCCGATCTGGAGCGGTTGGTGGGGAAAATTTCCACCGGGCGGGCAACTCCCCGGGATCTGGTGGCGCTGAAAAATTCGCTTCGTCTGATCCAACCGATTCGGGATTTACTGAACGAAGCCGCTTTGCCGGAACTGCAGGACTTTGCCGAGCAGATGGAAAATCTGGAGGATACCATTGCCCTAATTAAACGGGCCATTGTCGATTCGCCGCCCTTAAATTTAAAGGAAGGCGGTATTATTCGGGATGGGTACCATCAGGAACTGGACGAGCTGCGGACAATCTCCCGGGACGGAAAAAGCGGGTTAGTGGCAATTCAGCAACGAGAGAAGGAAAAGAGTCAAATTCCGTCGCTGAAAATTGGCTACAACAAGGTCTTCGGGTACTATTTCGAGGTGACGCGGCCGCATCTGGACAAAGTACCGGATTATTTCATTCGCAAGCTAACCCTGGTGAACGCCGAACGCTTCATTACCCCCGAATTAAAGGAATACGAAGAGAAGATTCTGGGAGCCGAGGAACGGATCAACGAGCTGGAATATGAGCTGTTCCAGCTGGTGAGGGAAATGGTAGCTGCCCGAAGTAAAGAAATCCAGCACAACGCAGAACTGCTGGCCGAACTGGATTGTCTGGCCGGTCTGGCGGAAGTAGCCCGCCAGAACCAATACGTGCGCCCGGAGGTGGACGATTCCGACCGCCTCGAGATCGAGGGCGGACGCCATCCGGTGGTGGAGCAATTGTTACCTCCGGACGAGCCGTTCATTGAAAACGACACCTTTCTGGACAATCGGGAAAACCAGATTATGATTCTAACCGGGCCGAACATGGCCGGGAAATCCACTTACCTGCGGCAGGTGGGGCTCATTTGCCTGATGGCGCAGATCGGCAGCTTCGTACCGGCAAAGCGGGCCCGGTTGGGGGTGGTGGATCGCATTTTTACCCGGGTAGGGGCTTCGGACAACCTGGCGTTTGGCGAGAGCACCTTTTTGGTGGAAATGCTGGAAACCGCCAACATTTTGAACAACGCCACCCCGCGCAGCCTGATTATTCTGGACGAAATCGGCCGAGGCACCTCGACCTTCGACGGTCTCTCCATTGCCTGGGCGGTGACGGAATACCTGCACAATAACAAAAAGGTGGCGGCAAAAACGCTGTTTGCCACTCACTACCACGAACTCACCGAGCTGGCCTCGCTTTACCCCCGTATTAAAAATTACCGGGTGACGGTGAAGGAAGTGGGCGATTCGGTGGTATTTCTGCGCAAGGTGGAGCCGGGCGGCATCGACAATAGTTACGGTATTCATGTGGCGCAAATGGCCGGGCTTCCCAAAGAGGTGGTGGAACGGGCCAAAGAAGTGCTTCACAATCTGGAGTCGAACGAGGTGACGCCCCACCGGGTGCCCCGCCTGGCCCGGCGGCGCGCCGGCTCGGCGGTGGACCGGAACCAGCTCAACATTTTCGACCTGATTCAAAAGTCGGAGGTGGAAAAGGAACTGGAAAAAATGGACATCAACAACCTGACCCCTTTGCAGGCCCTCATTAAGCTGAACGAACTGAAGGAAATGATTAAAAATCAGCCAAACAGTTCATGAAAATTCAGCGGTTGACAATCGCGCTCCTGCTCTGTCTGTTCTCCATCGCTCATCCCCAAATCGATGTAAACTCCCCGAACATTTCCGCAAACATCAAAAAAATCCAGCAGGCCTTTTTGCAAAAGAATTACCAGCAGTTTCGGAGCGGGCTGGATTCTCTCGTGCAACGTTTCCCCGGCCAGCCGGCGGTGAAACTGCTGCAGGCACTGGATTATCTTCGCCAGGGCGGATTGGAGAATCGTCTGAAAGCGTACGAATTGTTGGAGAGATACCGTTACGCTTGCCGCCGGGATCCGTTTACCTACTTTGTGGCCGGATTGATTTACCTGGCCCGCCAAAATGAATTTCAGGCAAAGCGGGAATTCAAAAAGGCGGTGGAATTAGACACCACCTTTGTGAACGCCTATGTGCGCCTGGGCGAAATTTACCTCCACAGCATGCTGGATTATTACTATCGTTACACCGACACGGAGATTCCGCTTTCCTATCGGGAATTTGCCATTGACGATTTCGATCAGGCGGTCAGTTATTTAAAACGGGCTTTGCAGATCGATCCTTCCAATCGCGAAGCCAAATATTTGTTGGGGAATCTTTATTACGAGGTGGGAGATTACGACCAGATGATCGAGCTTTTCCGGCAGGCGCTGGCGGCAGACTCCCTCGACACCAAATTCAACATGTTTTTAGGATTGGCCTATCTGGCTAACCGCCAGTATTCGGAAGCGGCGCGCTGTTTTCGGCGGGTCATTCCCCGCCTGAAAGGGAAAGAGCGGCGGGTGTTTACCCGACCGCTGTTTTTAAAAGAGCTGAAAGGGGATTCCCTTTCCGCGGAAGAATCCGACCGCTACTGGCGACAAAACGATCCCCTGTTCCTGACCCCCGAGAACGAACGTTTGTTGGAACATTACGGACGGGTGGCTTACGCCAATTTACGCTTCAGCGTGCCCCGCCTGGGCATCGAGGGCTGGAACACCGATCGCGGAAGAACGTACATTCGTTACGGTCCTCCGCAATTTATCATGGAATACGGCAAGTCCATCGAAGGTGGCGCCGTGTATCCGCCTACCCAGATCTGGTTTTACAAGGATTTCTTCCTTTATTTTTCCGATGAATTCTGGAACGGGGAGTACCGCTTCACTCAACCTCCTCTTTCCCTTAAATCCCGTTTTCGCGAACGCACCCTGATTGATTTTACCTTGGTGGCGCAAAATCTTTTTCGCACCATTCCGCAGCGCTTCGAATTTGAATTGTCCGGAGGTACATTCCAGGTTCCTTACCGTTTCACCTTTTTCCGGCAGAAAAATCAGTTGGAGGGGCTGCTGGTGTTCGAACTGCCTCGCATGAGCGAATATTCCCGCGAAGAGTTTAGCCTTGGCTTGTTCCGTCTGAGTCGGCTGCGAATCCCGGAAACTTCCTGGAAGGAGGAATTGCAGTTGAGCCCTTCCACCTCACCAGTTAACCGGTTAGACAGCTCGCTGGTAGCCTTCCTGACCTTTAATACCGACTCCGGGCGGTTTCGCTATTCATTGGAGATTATTGATGAACAGGAAGAGCGCTGTTTCGTGAGCAGGGATTCTTTACAGCCGCCCGGATTGTTAACAGATCGCTTAACCATCTCCGACCTGTTGTTGGCTTACGATATTCAGTCTGCGTCCATTCCCCATTTTTTCCATCGTCACCATTTAAGCATTTTACCCAGTGCGACCCATCTTTTTGCAAAAAATCAGCCTCTTTATCTTTACTTCGAAATTTACAATATTCCGGTGACCCGTCCGGGAGAAAGGGTTAACCTGCGGGTGGAGAACACCTTGACGGCGTTGCAGAAGCGAAATTTCCTCTGGCGCCTGCTGGGAAAAAGACAGCGCGAAATCAGCATTGTGAACGAATATGTGGCCACCGCTCCTCAGGATTTTATTGTTCAAACGCTTAATTTAAGCAATCTTTCGCCCGGCAGGTACCAATTAGAGATTGCCGTTACGGAAGAGAAAAATGGACAAACCAGCGTGAGGCGGGTGGAGTTCCAAATCGTGGATTTCATTAATGATTAAAAATTTTGAATTTAGAAAATTTTTCCTTGCATCAATTGGGGTTAACTTTTAAATTCTTATAAAACAGATAGTAATAAATACTAATTATTGAGGGGTCATTCAATGAAAACTGTTACTAAAAAAGATGTAGCGAAGCG